>JAUXCV010000482.1 GCA_030618675.1 Acidimicrobiia bacterium
CCGAACGGCAGTACGTTGAACGTGTCACCCCAGGTCACCTCGTAGGGCAGCGATGCGCCCTCGGGGATGAGGATGTTCGATCGCATTCCACCGGGGTTGGTGAAGGCGATGTCGACCGATCCGTTCAACTCGCCATCGTCGTACCAGTCTGCGCTCCACCGCATCGAATCGGTGACAATGTCGCCCATGTTCGACTCGTTGTTGTAGTCGCGAGCGAGATCAATGGTCGTGTAGCCAACCGGTTCGTTGACGATCGGAGCGACGCTCTCGGCCCAGTAGGCGACACGGGCAGCGACGGCGAGGTCGACGTTGGCGAGATACCACTCGACGTCCTCGAGGATCATCCCTGCGGCTTCGGCGTCGATCTTCTTCCCGGTCTGCGCGATCAGCTCATTCATGAACGCATTGAACTTGTTGAGCGCAAGCTTCGCGTTGCCCTTCGCGAGCGCGTCCTGCACGCCTTCCATCTTCTTCATCAAGCTGTTGAAGACGCCCTTGTTCGTGATGAGCCCGTCTTCGTACATGTCTTCGAGGTCGCCGATCAGTCCGTCGATCGTCACAGCACCGGAGACGGTGTTCAGTTGGTAGTTGGCGATCGTTACAGACTTCGCGGCCGGATCGACCGTGAGATCGAGTTGGCCAAGCCAACGGCCGTAGTAGCCGGCACACACGATCGCCGTGTCACCGACCATGACGGGCTCGAGCAGCGCCTGATGCTGGTGGCCGCCGATCATCAGATCCACCGGGCTACCGGCGTCGATCAGCTTCTGGGCTACCGTCACCAAACCGTCGTACGGTCCACTGTCGTTCGTGCCCATGTGAGCAACAACGATCATCGCATCGGCCTCGGCGAGGATCATCTCTTGATAGTGGAGGATCGTCTCGGTCAGGTCCTTGAACTCCAAACCGGCGGTCGTGCCGATCAGCGTGACTTCGGGGGTCTCTTGCCCCGCGAGGCCCAACACACCGAGCTTGATCCCGCCGACGTCGAGGATCTCATACGGAGATGCCCACTCCGGGATATCCCACTCGGTTCCTTCGAGTACGACGTTGGCACCCAACCACGGGAACTCGGACTGGTTGATCCGATCCACCAGGATCTCCTGGCCCTTGTCGAACTCGTGGTTCCCGAGAGCGGCGAGGTCGTAACCCATCATGTTGTAGATGTCGATCGTGCTCTCACCCAGGAGGAGTTGCGAAATCGCCGGCGCACCGAAGAACACATCGCCGGCGCTCAGCAGCGCCACGTTCTTTTCACCAACCGACGAGCGGATGTCGTTGATGATCGCCGCCATGTAGGCAGAGCCGCCGCGGCCCTTGTAGTCGGTCTCTAGACGACCATGGAAATCGTTGGTATGCAGCACGGTTATCTCGGCGGTGTCACCGGCGCCCCCGCCGCCCGGCGCCGCCAGTGCTGCGGTCGGAATGATCAAGGCCAACACCATGGCCAGGATCAGAAGTGCACTTCGTTTCGTCAACATCACGAACACCTTCCATTTCTCTCGCGGTTCGTGTCCAATCAGCGCTCACCGGCGCGAGTACCCAAAGACGCGCCAGCCCTCCAACATTGCACCACGGAGTCCCGAGGCGATAGGGAACAAGGTCACACATGAAGCGCTTCTCCGGCAAGAACCCCGGCGCGCGGTTACCTGATCCGAGAAGCGAGACCGGCTACTC
>JAUXCV010000061.1 GCA_030618675.1 Acidimicrobiia bacterium
CAGCATGTCGGTCGACATTAGGCAGGCGACGGGCGACAGGGAATCTGCTACTCAGCTACTCAGCTACTCAGCTACTCATCTCTTCTTCAGGCGTTTGCGTTCGCTTTCGGACAGGTGGCGCTTTCGTACGCGAATCGCGTTCGGGGTGATCTCGACGAGTTCATCCTCGGCGATCCACTCGATGGCGATCTCGAGCGTCATCTCCTTCGGCGGCTTCAGCTTGATCGCCTCGTCTGTCGAGTGTGTTCTGATGTTCGTGAGTTGCTTGGTCTTGGTCGGATTGACCTGCATGTCCTCGGGACGGGAGGCCTCTCCGATGATCATGCCTTCGTAGACATCGGCGTTTGGACCTATGAACAACTCGCCCCGCTTCTGCAGGTTGTCGAGAGCGAAACCTGTCGAGGTTCCAATGCGGTCGGCGGCCATGGCGCCTCCCTGGCGATGGGGGAGTTCGCCGGCCCACGGCATCCAACCGGCGTGGTGCTGGTGGATCAAGGCGGTGCCCCGTGTTGCCGTCATGAGGAGCGAGCGGAATCCGAGAAGCCCGCGTGCGGGTGCGGTGAGCGTCACGATGGTTCGGCCGCTGTCACCCGGCCGCAAATCGGTGATTTGCCCCTTGCGAGGTGCAACGGCCTGCGTGACGGTGCCGACGTGATCGTTTGGTACGTCAACGACCGCCCGCTCAAGCGGTTCGTGGGGACGTCCGTCGATCTCACGGATGATCACCTCGGGGCGGGAAACCTGGAGTTCGAAGCCTTCACGTCGCATGGACTCGATGAGAACCGCGAGTTGCAGTTCACCGCGCCCGGCGACTTCGATGACCTCCGGGGACGACGTTGCGCCGATGCGGATCGAGACGTTTCCGAGAACCTCACGATCGAGCCGTTCCTTGATCTGGCGAGATGTGACGAAGCGGCCGTCTCTCCCGGAGAGAGGAGACGTGTTGACTCCGAAGGTCATGCGGAGAACCGGCTCGTCGACTTCGAGCCGGGGGAGTGGTTGCGGATCGGCAGCGTCGGCGATCGTGTCGCCGATCTCGACTTCCGGAAAGCCAGCGACGACGAAGAGATCGCCGGCGACTCGTTCCTCGACGTCGATCCTGCCGAGATGCTCGAAGCCCATGAGTTGGCTCAGTCGACGCTTGAGCGGTGGTTCCTCTTCGTTCGAGTGACAGAGTGCGACCTGCTCTCCTGCTCGAAGGGTTCCTTGAACGACCCGTCCGATCGCGAGGCGACCGAGGTAGTTGGAGGCATCGAGGTTCGTGACGAGCGCTTGTACCGGTGCGTCCGGGTCACCGGACGGAGCCGGGATGTTCTCCACGATCGCGTCGAGGAGCGCAGACAGGTCGGTGTCATCGCCGGGGATACCCGTTCCGACCATGGCATGGCCGTGGCGTGCGATCGACGAGACGATTGGGAACTCGATGTGATGATCCTCGGCATCGAGATCGAAGAAGAGTTGGTAGATCTCGTCGGCGACCTCTTCGATTCTGGCGTCGGGCCGGTCGACCTTGTTGATGACCACGACGGCGGGGAGTCCCTGAGCGAGCGCTTTCGAGAGGACGTAGCGGGTCTGAGGCATCGGTCCTTCGGCGGCGTCGACGAGAAGGAGGACGCCGTCCACGAGCGTGAGCGCTCGTTCGACCTCACCGCCGAAGTCGGCGTGCCCGGGGGTGTCGACCAGGTTGATCTTCGTCCCCTTCCACGTGACCGTGGCAGCCTTCGCGAGGATGGTGATGCCACGCTCGCGCTCCTGGTCGCTCGAATCCATGACACGGTCCACATGGGCTTCGTGCGCAGCGAACACACCGGCTGCGCTGAGCATCGCGTCGACAAGGGTGGTCTTGCCGTGGTCGACGTGCGCGATCAACGCAACGTTCCGAAAGGAGGGGGAGGACATGGCGGAGAGGCTATCCCCCCAATCCGCATACCCAGGGTTGGTAGCGCTCTATATGGTGCCGACAGCCCGCGGAATGGAGAGGACCGCATACCCAGGGTTCACAGCGTCCTATATGGTGCCGACAGCCCGCGGAATGGATGACGCCGCGAAACCAGAGCGATCTCAGCGCTTCCGGGCCCGCCACACCTCTTCTGCGGGCCAGCGTCTCGCCCACTCGGTGGTGACGAAGTCGTAGTTCGTCTCTGCGCCCTCCGGTGGGCGCAGTTCGATCAGGTCGAGGATCTCGAAGCCATTGTCTCGCAGTACCCGGATCCAGTCGCCGTGGCCGAGGTGGAACTCGATGCCGTCGGTGTCGGGCCATTCGAAGCGGTGCATGTCGAAGTAGTCGCGCAGCAGCGCTGCTTCCGCCGGGATGGTCTCGTCGTCTCCGGCGCAGAGCATCAGCAGCGACGAGTTCCCAAGGAAGACCAGATCGCCACCAGGCCGCAGCACTCGGGCCGCCTCGGGGATCCATCGGTAGGGATCTGCCCAGATCGCCGCCCCGTATTCCGAGAGCACGACGTCGAACGACTCATCCTGGAACGGCAGATGTTCGGCGATGCCGTGGATCAGTGGGAAGCGCAGATCGTGTTCGTTCTGCAACCGGCGTGCCGTCGCGAGTTGAGCGGAGGAGTTGTCGAGACCGATCGGGCGGCCACCGAGACGCGATACCCACGCTGAGACGTAGGCCGTCCCGCATCCGTCCTCGAGCACGTCGCGATCCTCGAGAGCAGGAAGCAAGCCAACGTCACTCTCGGGAATCCCCCACAGACCCCAGTTCGGTTCCGCGGCCCATTGACGGTCACCCGCCGGTGCGTACCAATCGGCCTGCGCGTCCCAGGTGGTGCGATTCGTCTCGACGTAGTCGGGCGTCGGCTCCGTCAGGGGGTACCTCCGCCAAGCCATCGGAGGAAGCACTCGACGTGCTCCATCGTCATAACCGCATCCCGATCACCGCCATCGGTGAGAACCCGAAGGTAGGCCGACGCCTCATCCTCGAGCTGTTCGAGGGACCATGGACCGAGGTCCTTCGCCGCTCCCTTGAGAAGCGCCTGAGCATCTTCGACGGTGAATCGGCCAGAGGTCACCTCGCGTCCGACGATCAGTCCGGCAACACCCTGGTCACCCGACTTGATCTTCAGTAGCGCCCGTACATCATCGAGATCGCGAGCTCCGCCGGCCGCGATGACTTCCTCATCAACGATCGAGATCGCGGTCTGGAGCGCTTCGAAGTTGGGTGGTTCTTCAAGCGCATCACGTCCGACTTCGGAGAGCAAGAACGATGCCGCCCCAGCGGAAGCGAGCTCGATGAGGGTCTCTTCGAGGTATCGGCCGGAACCATGCTGCCAACCCTGGGTGACCAGTTCCTGGTCGGCAGTGATGTCGAGGCTGACAGCGATCTGCCCAGGATGGGCGCGGCAGATCTCCCAGAAGAGCACCTGGTCGGTGATTGCAACCGTGCCCATGACGACACGCCATGCTCCGGCGTCGAGAAGTCGGTCGACTTCGAGATTCGAACGGACGCCGCCGCCCACCTGCACAGGCACGTCCACCTCGGCGATGATCTCGCGGATCAGCGATCTGTTCCGGAAATCGTCCTTGATGGCGGCATCGAGATCCACGATGTGTAGACGATCGGCGCCCTGCGCGATCCAGCCGAGCGAGCGTGTGACGGGGTCGGCATCGAGGTAGATCACTTCATCGAGCGCCCCGCGGGGGAGGCGGACCGCTTTGCCATCGAGGATGTTGACGCGTGCATAGAGTTCCATGCCCTCCACGGTACCAACCTGGGACATGCTCCGAGTCAGGACCGGGAACAGTTGACCCACCCGGTGTAGCGTGGCGCTCATGCGTTATGGAGCATTCATCCCCCAGGGCTGGCGTCTCGACCTCGTCGGGATCGACCGATCCGAGCAGTGGCGGACCATGCTGGGCGTTGCCAAGACGATCGAATCCCTTGGCTACGAGTCGGCGTGGGTTTTCGACCACTTCCACACGGTCCCCGTTCCGACACAGGAGTCGAGCTACGAGGCCTGGACGCTCATGGCCGCTCTCGCTCCCACCACGGACACCGTGCGCCTCGGCCAGATGTGTACGTCGAACTCCTACCGGAATCCGGCGTACCTTGCCAAGGTTGCCGCCGACATCGACGTGATCTCGAACGGTCGTGTCGAGATGGGGATCGGAGCCGGATGGTACGAACACGAGTATCTCGGGTACGGCTACGAGTTTCCGAAGCCGTCGATCCGGATCGGGCAACTCGAAGAGGGCGTCGAGATCATGCGCCGCATGTGGGCCGAAGACGAAGTCCACTACGACGGTCGGTATTACCGGTTGACCGGCGCCATCAGCCGACCGAAACCGGTTCAAGGCTCCATTCCGATCTGGGTCGCCGGTGGTGGGGAGAAGCTGACGTTGCGTGTCGCAGCGCGCTTCGCCGACTACACCAACTTCGGGTGGACCGTCGACGAGTTCGTCCATAAGAGCGAGGTTCTCGCCGGCCACACAACCGCTCTCGGTCGGGACTACGACGAGATCGTGCGTTCGTCGCTGTTCCACGTTCTCATCGCAGAGACAGAGCCCGAAGTGCGGGCGAAGGTCGATGAGTACGTTGGTCGAGTCGGTGCGCTCGCCGGACAGGACGAAGCGGAAAAGGCGCGGAAGAACCTGCGCGAGGGCGGCCTGGTTGGAACACCGGAACAGGTCGTCGAGCAGTTGCGGCCCTGGGTCGATGTTGGGATGTCGTACGCGATCGGCTACTTCCCGGACGCGGCCTACGACGCGACCAGCTTGGAACTGTTCGCAAGGCGAGTTGCACCGGTACTCGACTGACCGGTCAGATCGCTTGCCGAACGGCGGTATCGTCGAGTCGACACGAAGCAGATGGAGGATGACGATGAACGGGTGGAAGCAAACGGGAGTTCGTCGGGAGAGCGCAATGCGTGTCGTGTCCGTTCTGGTCTCGGCTCTTGCCGTGTTGTTCCTCGCCGCAGGCTGTGGCGATGACTCCGTGGAAGTGACAACGACCGCAGCAGCGGGCACACCGGTTGCCCACGGACAGCAGCTCGCCGGAGAATCGTGTTCATCATGTCATGGGCAGAGCTTCGAGGGGGTCAAGAACCTCGGCCCGGCCCTGGCAGACAACCACTTCATCCGGGATCACACCGACGATGACCTCATCGACTTCATCAAAGAAGGTCGTTCGAAGGACGATGCGGACAACGAGACTGGGATCGCCATGCCGGCGTACGGTGGCAACCCGAGGCTGTCCGAGGACGATCTAGCCGACATCGTTCTGTTCCTGCGCACGCTGCAATAGGGATCGAGCGGACAGGGGATAGGGGACAATGGGCCTTGTCTGGCTGTTGGCTGTCAGCTGTGAACCGCCTACCGAGTACTCAGGCTCACGCTGGTTCCAGCTCCGGCTCGGTCTCCCACACGCCCGTCTCCAGGTACTCGTTGATCGACGCAGCGGCGACGCGACCCGCGCCCATAGCAAGGATCACCGTCGCCCCGCCGGTGACGATGTCACCTCCTGCGAAGACGCCGGGCATCGTGGTTCGACCTGTGGCCTCGTTGACCGCAAGCGTGCCCCATCGGGTCTGCTCCAATCGGGACTCGGTAGCAGGCAGCAACGGATTCGGTGAGTTGCCGATCGCCACGATGACGACATCGGCATCGAGATCGAAGATGTCGTCCTCGATCGGGATCGGTCGACGGCGGCCCGAGTCGTCGGGCTCCCCGAGCTCCATGCGTTGGAACCGCACTCCCGTGAGCCAACCCTCATCGTTGCCAAGCAACTCGACGGGGGAGACGAGGAAGTCGAAGATGATTCCCTCCTCCTTGGCATGTTCGATCTCCTCATCACGGGCCGGCATCTCGGCCTCGGTCCGGCGATATGCGACGCGGACCTCCTCGGCGCCTAGTCGCAGAGGTGTTCGGGCGCTATCCATCGCCGTGTTGCCGCCACCGAAGACGACGACTCGCCGGCCGGTCAGGTCGAGCACCGGGGTCTCGGTGTCCTTTCGGTAGGCACCCATGAGATTGACCCGGGTCAAGAACTCGTTCGCCGAGTACACGCCGATGAGGTTCTCTCCATCGACGCCCAGGAACCGGGGCAGGCCGGCGCCGACGCCGACGAAGACCGCATCGAATCCCTCTTCGTCGAACAACTCCTCAACGGTGATGGTTCGGCCGATGATGGCGTTCATCTCGAACTCGACACCGAGTTCCTTCAGGCCGTCGATCTCGGCGGCCACGATGTCCTTGGGAAGGCGGAACTCGGGGATGCCGTAGATGAGCACGCCGCCGGGTTGGTGGAGCGCTTCGAACACACGGACGTAGTGGCCCTCTTTCGCGAGATCCGCTGCGCAAGCGAGTCCCGCCGGTCCGCTCCCGACGATGGCGACGCTTTTCCCACTCGGCTCGATCGGCTCGGCGACCGGTTCGAGACCGTACCGACGGACCGTGTCGGCGACGTATCGCTCCAGGTGGCCGATGGCGATCGGCCTGTGCTTCTTGTCGAGCACACAGGTGCCTTCGCATTGCGATTCCTGCGGGCATACCCGGCCGCAGATCGCCGGCAGCAGGCTGTCCATGCGGATGATGTCACCGGCTCCCCGGATGTCTCCGTGAGCGACCCGGTCGATGAACTGGTCGATCTGGATGTTGACCGGGCAGCCGTCGATGCACGTCGGCGTTTTGCACTGGAGGCACCGCATCGCCTCGACCGTGGCCTGCTCCGGGGTGAGGCCCATGTTGACCTCGTCGAAGCAAGCGGCCCGTTCGAGAGGATCCCGGGCCGGCATGTCGGTCCGGCCCAGCTTGTTCATCGCACGGAGGGAGACCTTGATCATGAGGCTTGTTCCCGCGCGCAGGCGCCCCGCACCGGGGCTAGGACCTGTTCGTGGTGTTCTGGATCCAGGGCCTTCAGATCATCGATCTGGCCTGCCTCGAACGCCCTATACGAGGTGTTGCGACGCTGGAGAAGCTTGAAGTCGACCTGATGGGCATCGAACTCCGGTCCGTCCACGCATGCGAACTTCGTCTCTCCGCCGACTTCGACCCGACAGCCCCCGCACATCCCGGTCCCGTCGACCATGATCGGATTCAGTGATGCGACCGTCTCGACTCCCGTCTCCCTGGTGACTTCGGCCACAGCGCTCATCATCGGGATCGGCCCGATGGCGAAGACGACGCCTACGTCCTCGTCGGCGATAACGTCGGCGAGCGCTTCAGTGACGAAGCCCTTCCGGCCGTACGAACCGTCGTCGGTGCATGGCATCACCTCGATGCCGTGGTCTGACAGTTCGTTCTCGAGGAGTACGTATTCCTTCGTTCGACCGCCGATGATGGCGATGACCCGGTTGCCGGCTGCGACGAGAGCCAGAGCGATCGGGTAGGCGATCGCGGTTCCGACACCGCCACCAACGACCACCGCCGTTCCGTATTGCTTGATCTCGGACGCGTGACCGAGTGGACCGGCGACATCGACGAGGTAGTCCCCGGTTTCCAGCTCGTTCATCAGCGTCGTCGTTCGACCGATCGCCTGAACGAACAGGGTGATCGAACCGGCACCGGCGTCTGCGGCGGCGATGGTCAGCGGGATCCGCTCACCCTTCGGCGTGACCCGAACGATGACGAACTGGCCGGCCTGGTGCTTCTTCGCGACCTTCGGCGCCTCGACGACGATCCGCCTCACGTCCGGTGCGATCGACTCCGCTTCCAAGATCAGATACATCGTCCCCTCCGAAACAACACTCTGCCGAGCCACCTTCGGTCGGCGTAGGGCCGTTGAGCTTGTCTTCGCTTCATGCCGGAGACCGCGCGAACGGCCCCGGCAGGGGAACGGTAGGAGGGTCGATCGGATACGACCAAAACACAAGGCTTTCGTCCCTTCCGGATCGCCGTGCCGTCCGATACTCTGGCAATAGAACACGAGGAGGTATCGCCGTGGAGGGTTGGAATCCCAAGGTCATCGTTGTTGGTGTCGACGGTTCTGATCCGTCGATTGAGGCTGCACGGGCAGCAGGCGCGTTGGCGCACTGCCATTCGGCGAAGCTCATCGTTGTGACGGTCGTTCGACCGCCGGAAGGGTGGTGGGGGATCGTCGGTTCTCCGCCCACCGCTGAAGCGTTGGGCGACTCGCTGTCGGACGCGCAGCGTGACGTTCTCGATCGCACGCTTCGCTCGGTCGACCTGTCGGGCGTGGAGTACGAGACGCAGGAGGAGATCGGAGAGCCGTCGGCGCAACTCATCGACGTGTGCAAGAGAGTTGATGCCGACATCCTCGTGGTCGGCCGCCGCGGAGCCGGACTGCTCCGAAGAATGGTCGTCGGCTCAGTAGCGAACCACGTAGTCCACGAAGCCCCGTGCCCGGTGCTGGTGGTGCCGTGATCGAGTAGATCAGTAGCGCAGTAGCAAGTAGAGCAGTACTGATCTACTGGTCTACTGATCTACTAGCTCCTGGTCTTGCCCAGGAGTCTTAGGATCTCGATGTAGAGCCAGATGATGGTGACCATCAGGCCGAAGGCTCCGTACCAGTTCATGTATTTCGGTGAGCCCATCGCGACACCCCGCTCGATCATGTCGAAATCGAGGAGCAGATTGAGCGCGGCAATGCCCACGACGAAGA
>JAUXCV010000502.1 GCA_030618675.1 Acidimicrobiia bacterium
CTGCTCGGACATCGTGTCGAGCTTGCGCTCGAGTTCGACGATCCGATCCGTTGTGGCCGTCTCCATCAGGCGCTCTCGTCGATCTTGCCGGCCATCAGCATCTCGTGGGGGAGAGGCAGTGGCTTCCCACGCAGCAGCATGTTCCAGTAGGTCCACTTGAACATCATCTTGCCCCAGTGGTTCATCTCGGTCTCACGCAGCAGCGTGAACGGTCCGATGCCGGGGAGCGGGTACTTGCCGGGAAGCGGCTCGGTGTCGTAGTTGAAGTCGATCAACAGACCCTTGCCGTGTCCGGATTCGATGAAACAGTTCGCGTGGCCGTCGAACTCCTCGAGCATGGGCAGGCCCTCGATGTGGCGCAGGAAGTTCTCGGTGAACACCTCGACAGCGAAGTGGGCGACCGACCCGGCTTTGGACGTCGGGAGATCGGCGGCATCGCCGAGGGCGAACACGTTGTCGTGCTGCTTCGAGAGGAAGTTCTTGTTGTCGACGGGTACGTAGTTCATCTCGTTCCCGAGACCGGAACGGGCGACCACATCGGAACCCATGTTCAGCGGGATCGTGATGAGGAGGTCGTACTCGATCTCCCGTTCGTCGTACGAGATGAGCTTCTTCTCGTCGGCGTCGACACGCTCGAGATAGAAGTCGGGTTCGAGATTGATGTTCTTGTCTTCGAGGAGGTTGCCGAGATGCTTGGCGGCGATCGGCTTCGTGAACGCGCCGTCGAGCGGCGTCACGTAGGTGAGTTCGACGTTGTCCCGGAGTCCCTTGTCCTGGAAGTAGGCGTCGGCGAGGAAGATGAACTCGAGCGGCGCAACGGGGCACTTGATCGGCATCTCGACGATGTTGAGAACGAGCTTGCCGCCTTCCCAGAAGCGGATCGCTTCGGCGAGCGCTTTGGCGCCTTCGAGCGTGTAGAAATCGTGCACGGTCTTGCCGTACTCGGGTCCCTCGAGACCTGGTGTTTCATCGGGGCGGATCGACGTGCCGGTGGCAATGACCAGGTAGTCGTACTCAATGTGTGTTCCGTCTGCGAGGGTGACCCGGTTCTCCTCCGCTTCGATCAGGTCGATCTCAGCTTCGATGTACTCGACACCGGCGGGGATGAAGTCGGCCTTCGGCTTGATGACGTCATCGGGTGTGTAGATACCGAACGGAATGAACAGGAAACCCGGTTGGTAGTAGTGGGTCGGCTCCTGGTCGATCATTGTGATCTTCCATTCGTCGTTGCCGAGTCGGGGCCGGAGGTTGGCCGCCACCATGGTGCCGGCGGTGCCCGCTCCGAGGATCAGCAGTCGTTTCACGTTGTGCTCCTTGTGTGGTCGCTTGGTCGCTGTTGGTTGGTTGCGATTCGAGAGAGATGCTTGGCGAGGATGGGGATACTGATGAGGAGGCGCTCCTGATCGGCAGGACTCAACCGGTGTACGTCGTCGATGCTGTATTCGACCGTGGCGGTCGGCACGCGGGACTCGACCGCGATCGTCTCGATGTCGTCTGCTGAGGGTGGCCAGTTCTCCGGCGCGATACCACCGGCGATCACCATGCCTGCGAGTTCGTTTCCGACCCGGATGAACGCTCTCGTGCAGAGGAAGCCGAGATGGC
>JAUXCV010000242.1 GCA_030618675.1 Acidimicrobiia bacterium
ATCGTGAGCTTCTCGAATGCGATGGCCGAGACGGTGGTGAGACGGACGCCGGCCTCGGCGATGCGTTCTGCGAGCAGGGTCGTGTCGGGTGACGCGACCTCGGGGCAGAGGAATACCTCGTGCAACGACACACCGGCCTCGACCGCGCGTTCGGTCTCCCTCGTGCCTTCGATCAGGAAGCGCCCCTCGGCGTCCCTGGTACGTCGCTTCTTCAGACGGGCGGTCTCGATGACCCGTCGATTCGATGGGCTTTCGATGTTGACACTCACCAGCTTCCCCCTCCGCTCGACGAGAAGCCACCGCCGCCGCTGAAGCCCCCGAAGCTGCCGCCGCTCCACGACGATCCTCCCCACGACGATCCGCCGCTCGATCCGAATCCGCCACCCCCGCCCCACCACGATCCGCGATCCTTCGACCAGGAAGCGTCGGCGTGGATCGGCTCCCAGCCGTAGGAGCCCGAGACGCCGCGGGTGATCACCCAGTGGTGGTAGAAGAACGTGAACGGGTCGAAGGAACTGATGCCATCGGAGATCGGAGAGCCGCTCCACGTGTCGGTCTGTCCGCTCGTGCCCGCATGGGCGAGTTCGGGAGCGAACCGGTCGGCGTCGTCGATGCTGCTATCGGAAAGCGCCCGGCGCTGCGCGGCATAGGCAACGGCGAACTCGCGAGGTCCCCGGGGATCGGAGGCTCCGAAGGCCGCTGCCACATCCGCATACGAGCCGATCAATCCGAACTGGTGCAGAGCCTCGCGGGCACTGAGCCAGCGACGCATCGCCTGGGTCGGTTCGAGCGACATGGCCAGGACGCCGGCGATCGTGCGCGCCGATTCGCTCGACGTGTAGGCGGCGAGTTCGTCACGGAGGTACTCGTACACCTCGGGCCCGTCGTCACGCCGTTCAATGAGCGCAGCCGTGATCGAGATAGGAAGATCGAGCCGGCGGGTGACGGCCCGTACCCGGTCGACGGCCCCATCGGTCATGAGGCCGGCAAGGGCGAACTCGACGGCCTCGGCCGGGTCAAATCCGCGGTCACGATGCCGCCGGTATCCGTCGAGGAACTCCTTCGTGTTGCGCTCGTTGCGGTTCATCAGAAGGAGCGCAGCGATCGCCGCCGGATCGAGACCGTCGGCGGTGAGTCCCGCCGCCTCAGCGCCGAGAGACGCACGGGCGCTCTCATACCGCTCGATGGCGCGATCGGTGTTGTCATCGAGGTCGGCGAGCGCGGCGGCGACCGCGGGGCGAGCCGTTGATTCGGGAAGGTGCTCGTACAGCCGTTCGAGACGGTCGATCTTCACCTCGGCTTCGACAGACGCCGCTCGATACTCAGCAACGGACTCGCTGAGGGGAGCGTTGCCGTCGAATGCGGGGGACGCATCCGCGACGGCGAGGCCGAATGAAGTGACCGAGACATCCCCGATCGGGGATGAGATGAGTTCCGCAACGAGAGCGTCGCCGGTTCGCCGGCGGGCTGCTGCGACCCGGTGAGGCCGCAGCGATGCGATCAAACGATTGAGATTCCGCCGCTTCGATTCGAACGCGGCATCGTCGAGGCCGGCGCCGAGGGCTTCGTCGGCGGCTTCCTGCACTGCGTTCTCGAGAAGAGCGCGTTCCTCGGAGGCTCGCAGATCGAGAGGTTCGCGAGTCTCGGCAACGAGCCGCGCCCGGTCGACAACCTCGAGCAGGCCGAGGCTCCACAGCGACCGCATCACATCCGGATCCGTCGGGTGACCGGAGGCGACTCGCCACAGTTCCGTGACGCCACTCGAGGTGGAGACATCGGTGACCATCGGAACCGGCACGGAGTAATCGGCGTACCGGGGGAGATCGGCCCCGGATGGTTCCAGATCGGCGAGATCGGCGTCGATGAGTTCCTCGCGTTCGTTGTGTTCCTCCTTGTGGCGTTCGCGCTTGGCGCCGAAGAGAATCCGAACGACTGAGCAGATGAAGATGCCGACGATCCCGAAGAAGAAGATCGCACCGATGGGGAAGCGGTCCGCGCCGGATTCCTCAACGAGCGTCCCCGCGAGCCCCTGCTCGATCGAACCGACGATCGCCAGGAGACCACCCTCGAAGTCGCCAGCGGAGAAGAAGCTTCTCGCCGACCCGGCGATGGCGTCACTCGGGATGCTCACCCCGGTCTGGTTGACGACCTCGGTCCGCCGCTCGTCGAGAGAGACGAGAACCAGGATCCCGTTCTCCGCAACCGGGTCGCCGACGCCCCAGTTGTTCGCTAGGTCGGCGGCGAAATCGGCGGGATCGGCTCCGCGGCTGTTCTGCACGACCACGATGGCGATCGGGTTCCCGTAGTGGCCCACGATCCGTGAGATTGCGTCCTCGATGCGCTGGGGATCGTCGACCACGCCCGTCTCGTCGGTGAAGTACCCCTGGCAGACGACCCCCTGGTACTCGCCGCACTCAACAGCCTCACGCTGCGCAGCCGCAGGTGCAGCAGCAACGACGACGGCGAGCAAAGCGAGTGTGGCGAATACGGAGGAACGGAGGCGTCGGTTCATGATCAGAATGATGGTCGCTGCTGTGTCGCAACCGCAATCCGACCGGTGTTCGCGCTTCGGTTCAGTGAGGATTTTCTCGCATGGGGGTTGAAGTGGGTGGCCGTTGGTGTACGATGTGAGAAAACTCTCGCATGGGGTATTGAGCATGGCACAGAAAGCAGACGCGGGATCAGCGACCGCCGAGCGTCTAGGCGCTGAGATACGTGAGGCGCGACAGCAGCTGGGAATGACTCAAGCAGACTTCGCAGACCTGCTCGGCATAGATCGAGAGTATCTCGCGCTGACTGAGGGGGGAGCGCACCCCAAGTACTTCGACCGCTTGGTCCAGATGCTCGATGCCGTCGGACTCACTCTTGTAACTTCCCCGAAGACGCTGCACGTTGAGATCGCCACAGATCAGACCGGTCCGGATGACGGCGGTGATACCCATTCTTGACGTCTACCTATATGGCGCCAGGGTTGCAGAACTGCGTGATGCGGGGGAGGGCGAACTCGCTCTCCAATACACGCAGGAGGCACTCGCCCTTGGCAATCGAGCACGACTGTCCCTCTCCTTGCCGGTCAGGCGAGAGCCGTATCCATCCCGGCGCGGTGGCAACAGGTGGGTACGTTCCATCCTGCCCGAGCCACAACTTCGTGACCGTCTCGCAACGGAGTTTGGCCTGGACGCAGACGACTACAGCGGCATGCTGCTCCACGTCGGACGCGACGTGGCCGGCGCGGCCGTAATCGTCCCGGCCGGTGAGGCGGAGAGCCTTGGAACAGAAGACGTGGAACGCGTGACCGATGATGACGTATGCGACCTGATCTTCCGGTTGCCGACGAACCCCTTGGGCGTCGATCGCGAACGAGGGGTGCGACTCTCACTCGCGGG
>JAUXCV010000141.1 GCA_030618675.1 Acidimicrobiia bacterium
GGCGAAGTTCTCGTCGGCGACCAGGCCAAGCGTCAGGCGATCACCAACCCGGACCGCACAGTTCGCTCGGTCAAGCGACACATGGGATCCGACTGGAGCGTCGAGGTCGACGGCAAGGCGTACTCCTCACAGGAGATCGCAGCCCGCATCCTCATGAAGCTCAAGCGGGATGCTGAGGCCTTCCTCGGCGAACCCGTCACCGAAGCCGTGATTACCGTTCCCGCCTATTTCGGGGATTCCCAGCGTCAGGCCACCAAGGAAGCCGGTCAGATCGCCGGTCTCGAAGTTCTTCGCATCATCAACGAACCGACCGCAGCCGCCCTGGCGTACGGACTCGACAAGACGGAAGATGACGACCACCTCATCCTCGTCTTCGACCTCGGCGGCGGAACGTTCGACGTTTCGGTCCTCGAGATCGGTGAAGGCGTCTTCGAGGTCAAGTCGACGCACGGCGACACGAAGCTCGGCGGCGACGACTGGGACGACGTGGTCATCGATTGGCTCGTCAAGGGATTCAAGAGCGACAACGGTGTCGACCTCTCGAACGACGCGATGGCGATGACCCGCCTCAAGGAAGCCGCTGAGAAGGCCAAGATCGAGTTGTCGTCGGTCATGGAGACCGAGATCAATCTTCCGTTCATCACCGCCACGAACGAGGGGCCGATCCATCTCCTCCGCACGCTTACCCGCTCGGAGTTCGAGCAGATGACGGATGATCTCGTGCAGCGGACCCGGATGCCTTTCGAGGAAGCCCTCAAGGACGCGGGTGTGACGATGGACGACATCGATCACGTCATTCTCGTCGGCGGTTCGACCCGGGCCCCGTCGGTTCAGAAGCTCGTTCGGGAGCTCGCAGGCAAGGAGCCCCACAAGGGCGTCAACCCCGACGAGGTCGTCGCAGACGGTGCCGCTCTCCAGGCGGGCGTTCTCACCGGTGACGTGAAGGGGATCCTCCTTCTCGACGTCACGCCGTTGACGCTCGGCGTCGAGACCGAGGGCGGTATGTCGACGAAGATGATCGAGCGCAACACGACGATCCCGACCCGCCGCTCTGAGATCTTCACGACGGCGGCCGATAGCCAACCGGAGGTCGAGATTCACGTCCTCCAGGGTGAGCGCCCCATGGCCAACGACAACAAGAGCCTCGGACGCTTCAAGCTGCCCGGCATCGCTCCGGCCCCCCGTGGTGTCCCCCAGATCGAGGTGACCTTCGACATCGACGCCAACGGCATCGTCTCGGTATCGGCCAAGGACCTCGGCACCGGCAAGACCCAGCAGGTGACGATCACCGGTGGCACCGCGTTGTCCGACGACGACATCGACCAGATGGTCAAGGACGCCGAGGCACATGCCAAGGACGACGCCGAGCGCAAGGAAGCGGTCGAGGCCCGCAACCAGGCCGACCACACGGTGTATCAGATCGACAAGCAGCTCGCCGAGCACGGCGACAAGCTGACCGATGATGAGCGCAAGCCGCTCGACGACAAGGTCGCTGAGATTCGCACCCTGCTCGCCAACGAAAGCACGGACGCGGAGACGCTGAAGAACGCCACGAACGAACTCCTGACCTCTTCGCAGATTCTCGGTGAGAAGATCTATGCGGCATCCGCGGCGGAGAGCGCCGCGGCCGAAGCAGACGAAGCGCCCTCTGATGACGACGAGGTCGTCGAAGCCGAGGTGGTGGAGGACGATGACGAAGCCTGAGGACAGGCAACAGGCAACAGGCAACAGGCAACAGCCCGATCCTGATCCTGTCCCCCCGACCGAAGAAGCGGCTTCCTCCCCCTCAGGGGGAGGTGCCGCCGCAGGCGGCGGAGGGGGTCAGACGGTTCCATTCGAGGACTCCCAGCCCCAGGACCTCGCTGTCCCCGAGTCCAGCGACGGGCCGACGGCTCATGATCTCGGGCTTGAACTCCCGGACGATCCGGATGAGACGCAGGCGCTGCTGCTTCGCGAGTTGGGCGAGGCGCGCCAGCAGGCCGGCGAGCATCTCGAGATGCTCCAGCGCGTCGCCGCCGACTTCGACAACTTCCGCCGGCGGGTCGAACGCGACCAGGCGGAGAACGTCGAGCGGGCATCCCAACGGGTTATCGAGAGCCTCCTCCCGACACTCGACGCCTTCGATGCAGCAACAGCGTTCGAGCCGCAGAGTCCGTCCGAGGAGAAGATCCGGGAGGGCATGGTGTCAACCCGGAACCAACTCCTCGAGACGCTCGCCCGCGAGAGGTTCGAGCCGATCCCTGCCGCCGGCGAGGTATTCGATCCAAAGGTCCACGAAGCCGTGTCCGGCCCGGGCGAAAGCGAAGGCAACGGCGACCTGATCGTCGGAGCCGAACTGCGCCGCGGATACGTCATGCGCGGGCGGGTGATCCGTCCGTCGCTCGTCATGGTGGAACATGCGTAAGGAATGGTTGGAGAAGGACTACTACGCCACTCTCGGGGTCTCCAAGAGCGCCTCTGAGAAGGAGATCAAGAAGGCGTATCGGAAACTCGCGCGCGAGTTCCATCCGGACAACAACCCCGACGACGCCGTCGCCGAGGCTCGCTTCAAGGAAGTCAACGAGGCGTACGACACGCTCTCCGACGAGGAAGAGCGCAAGGAGTACGACCACGTCCGCGAGATGGGCTACTTCGTGGGCGATCAGGGTGGCCACCAGCAGTATGTGCGCGTCGAGGATCTCTTCGGCGGCGGCGCGGGTGGAGACGGCGGCGGGTTCCAGGATCTCCTGGGCGGACTCGGCGACCTCTTCGGGCAGGGAGGCCGGCGCCCGCAACCGAGACCGATGGCGGGCCAGAACCTCCAGACCGATCTCTCCCTCACTTTCCACGAAGCACTCGTCGGCCCCACGAAGACGATCGGCGTCGACGGCAGGCGCGTCAAGGTCAAGGTGCCCCAGGGCATCGCGGACGGCACCAAGGTGCGTGTGAAAGGGAAGGGCGGGCCTGGGGCCAACGGTGGCCCGGCCGGAGATCTCTTCGTGCGGGTGCACGTGGCCTCTCACCCGATCTTCGGGCGCTTGGGGAAACGCGATCTCACGATCGACGTACCGGTCACGTTCGCAGAGGCCGCGCTCGGTGCCGTGATCCAGATCCCAACGCTCGATGGAAACACCAAGATCCGCGTCCCCGCCGGGACACAGGGCGGCACGACGATGAAAGTGACCGGGAAGGGCGTCGAGACCTCGAAGGGAACCGGCGACCTGCTCGTCACGATCACCGTGACCGTGCCGACCGACCTCTCCGATACGGAAAGGGAGTTGCTCGAGACGCTACGCGACGACGACTCATCCGAGAACCCGCGCGAGCACCTGGGGGTGTGACATGAGCAAGCAAGAAGACGCCGTCTACATCATCTCCGTCGCAGCAGAACTCTCCGGCATGCACCCGCAGACGCTCCGCATCTACGAGCGTCGGGGACTCATCGCTCCGTATCGCACACCGGGTGGAACCCGGCGCTACTCGCAAGCAGACATCGATCGGCTCCTCCTGATCCAGGAACTGACGAACGCCGGCGTGAACCTCGAAGGGGTCCGCCGGATCATGAGCCTCGAGAACGAGAACGCCCGCCTCCGCAACCGGGTCGCTCGTCTCAGACGCCTGCTGGAGGACTCCGATGCCCGCTTTGTCGGCGATCCGGAGCGGCGCACGGTCATCAAGATGGGCGTCGTGACGCGGAGGAACCTGCCGGATGTTCGTCGCGGGAACCCGTTCGACGCGTAGTGGAGGAGTTGCCGAGTAGCGGAGTAGCGGGGTGGATGAGTAGCCGAGTAGCGGAGTAGCCGAGTAGCGTCATTCCCCCAATCGGAGGACACCATGACGCTTGATGTCTCGACCATTCGTAGTCGATTTCCCGCGCTTCGGCGCACGGTCGGCGGGGTTCCTGCTGCCTATCTCGATGGGCCCGGGGGGACTCAGGTTCCGGAGTCGGTCATCGAGGCGATGGCCGGGCTCATGAGAGTCGGTGGCAGCAATCTCGGCGGACCGTTCGTGACCTCGCGTGAGGCCGACGCCGTGACCGCGTCGGCCCGAAGCGCGATCGCGGATCTCTTCGGTGCCTCACCCGACGAGATCGCCTTCGGTCAGAACATGACGTCGCTCACCCTCTCCGTGAGCCGGGCTCTCGGCGCTACGTGGGAACCCGGTGAGAACGTCGTCGTCACTCGACTCGATCACGACGGGAACGTGTGGCCCTGGGTCATCGCCGCCCGGGACGCCGGAGCGGAAGTCAGATGGCTCGACTTCGATCCGGACGACGGCTGTCGACTCCAGGTCGATGACCTCGAGGGCATCATCGACGAGCGCACGCGTCTTGTCGCCATGACACACGCGTCCAATGCTGTCGGAACCGTCACCGATCCCAGACCGGTCATCGATGCCGCCCACGGCGTCGGAGCGCTCACCTACGTGGATGCCGTCCACTACTCCCCGCACGGCCTCGTGGATGTGGCAGCGCTCGGCACCGACTTCCTGGTCGCCTCCTCCTACAAGTTCTTCGGCCCGCACACGGGTTGCCTCTATGGACGCCGCGAAGTCCTCGACGCCGTCGACGCATACAAGATCAGGCCGGCACCCGACGCTCCGCCCGACAAGTGGGAGACCGGGACACAGAGTTTCGAGAGCCTGACAGGTGTGGCCGCGACCGTCGACTACATCGCCACGCTGGGATCAGGGGACACCCGACGGGATCGTATCCAGTCCGCCATGGAGGTAATCGGAGCGTACGAGCGATCGCTGTCTGAGCGGTTCTTGGAAGGAGTTGCTCAGACGAATGGCGTGTCGCTCTACGGACGGTCGGATGCAGACGGCCGTACTCCAACATTCGCCATCTCAGTAGACGGCGTGCATCCCGACGCGGTTGCCGAGGCTCTGGGCGATCTCGGGATCTTCGTGTGGTCCGGCGATTACTACGCGGTCGAGGTCATGCAGCGCCTCGGCGTCGCCGACGAGGGTGGCCTGGTACGCATCGGCTTCGTCCACTACAACACCCTCG
>JAUXCV010000468.1 GCA_030618675.1 Acidimicrobiia bacterium
AGAGACCATCGTTACCGACACCAACCCCGAGGCGATGGCCCACGCCGTCGAGGCATACGGGTCCAAGGCCGTCGCTCTCGACGACATCTACGACGTTGAGTGCGACATCTTCTCTCCCTGCGCTCTCGGCGCCACACTCAACGTAGAGACCATCCCTCGTCTTCGCTCTGCAGCGATCGCCGGCTGTGCCAACAACCAACTCGCCGTCGACGCGGATATGGAGAGAATCGTCGACCGTGGGATCCTCTACGCGCCTGACTTCGTCGTGAACGCCGGCGGCGTCATCAATATCGCGGCCGAGACCGGTGGCTACTCGGCCGAGCGGGCCGGGGAGATGGTCGATCGGATCTACAACAACCTCGCCGCCGTATTCGAGACTGCCGACATGGACAACGTGAACCCGAACGTCGCGGCGGTTCGGTTCGCACAGGCCAGGATCGATCGCGCCGGTGATTTCCGTTTCAAGAATCGGTCCGGCGAGAAATGAGAGGAGTTTCGTGACCACCGGATTCGACGCCAGCATCGACCACTTCGGCCTGGGATTGACGAACGAGGATCTCGTCGACCTCTACCGCAAGATGCTCATCTCGCGGCGACTCGACGAGAAGATATGGGCCCTGAATCGGCAAGGTCGGATCCCGTTCGTCGTCTCGGTTTCCGGCCACGAAGCGACGCAGGTAGGTGTCGCTGCAGCCCTTGATCCGACACGAGACTGGTCACTGCCGTACTACCGCGACATCGCCTTCAACATCGGTCTGGGAGTGTCGGCCGAGGACATCTTCCTGGGACAGTTCGCGAAGGCGGCCGACCCATCATCGGGCGGCAGGCAGATGCCGAACCACTGGTCCGAACCCGACCTGAATCTCTTCACTCACTCGTCGGTGATCGCTACGCAGTATCCCCATGCCGTCGGTATTGCGTACGAACTCAAACGCCGCGGTTCCGACGGTGTCGTCTACGTCTCCGGCGGAGAAGGCTCGACCTCTGAGGGTGACTGGCACGAGGCCATGAACTTCGCCGGTATCCACAAGCTCCCCGTGATCTTCGTCATTCAGAACAACCTCTACGCCATCTCGGTGCCGGCCGCGGAGGAAGTCGCCGGCCAGGTTGCGGATCGCGCCAAGGGATACGGGATGGAGGGGGTTGTCGTCGACGGCAACAGCATCCTCGCCATGTACGCCGCATCGACCGAGGCCGTAGCACGGGCCCGCGCAGGGGAGGGTCCAACGCTGATCGAGGCGAAGACCTATCGCTACTACGCCCACACCTCCGATGATGACGACAAGCTCTACCGGACGCGCGAAGAGGTCGAACTGTGGAGGAGGAAGGATCCCATCCCCCAGTTCCGCCAGTACCTCGTCGAGCAGCGTGCGCTGGATGCCGCGGCGGAAGCGCTCCTTGAGGAGGAGGTTACGGAGATCATCAGCCGTGCCGCCGCAACTGCGGAGAGCGCTCCGGATCCCATGGACGCAACGAGCAACGTCTACGCGAATCCGATCGTGCCTTCGGTTGCGGTCGAGACGATGGAATCCGCCCCGGTCGGTGAGGAGATCAATATCATCACCGCCGTCAATCGCACACTGCACTACGCGATGGGGCGCGATCCTGAGACCGTCATCTTCGGAGAGGACGTCGCCGACCCGAAAGGCGGCGTCTTCAAAGCGACGGCCGGCCTGACCGATGCGTTCGGGGCCGGACGCTCGTTCAACGTCTACGCGAATCCGATCGTGCCTTCGGTTGCGGTCGAGACGATGGAA
>JAUXCV010000231.1 GCA_030618675.1 Acidimicrobiia bacterium
GCGCTGGGAACCGACGGGATCGGAGCGAACATGATCGAGTCGTTCCGCCTCGCCTACGTGATGCAGCGCTCCGTCGACGTGACCGCCGGACCCGACTCAGCCTGGTCATGGCTCGAGCACGGATGGAACCTCGTTCCGGAGGCCCGCGAGGATGAGGTCACGTGGTCGTACGACCCAATGGACCCGTGGCACATCGCGTTCACGGCGGGTATCCGCCCCATCGAAGTGAAGGTGGGCGGCGAGGTCGTTTACGCCAACGGAACAACGACCCGGGTTGACGCAGAAGAGATCAGAGCCAAAGCAAGAGAGCAAGCAACGCGCTTGCACGCACGTTTGTAGCCGAGAGGAGACCTCGTATGTCGGACCGTTTCCAGCCAATCACGATGGAGCAACTCACCGACTGGGTCTTCACCGAACTCGAGGAGAAGGACTCGATCTTCGGTATCCCGCGCCGTGCGTTCTTCACACCCAGCGAGAGCGACCGCTTCCGTCAGCCGAACTACGACGTGACCCTCGAAACCCCGTTCGGCGTCGCCGCCGGACCTCACACCCAGATGGCGCAGAACATCGTCGTGGCATGGCTCGTCGGAGCGCGATTCATCGAACTGAAGACCGTCCAGACGCTCGATGAACTCGACGTCAACAAGCCCTGCATCGACCTCGAAGACGAGGGCTACAACGTTGAATGGTCCCAGGAACTGAAGGTCTATCAGTCCTTCGACGAGTACCTGCGGGCATGGGTGCTGATCCACGCCCTGCATCACAAGCTGGGTTTCCCGGGGGACGCTCCCGGCATGATCTTCAATATGAGCGTCGGCTACGACCTCCAGGGGATCCTGAAGCCGAACGTGCAGTGGTACCTCGACGTCATGGACGACGCGTCCGGGTACATCGGACCCTTCATCGACATCGTCGCCGAGCGCTATCCCGAGGTCAGGGACATCGACATCCCGTCGCAGGTCTCGAACACGATGACGCTGTCGACCATGCATGGATGCCCGCCTGAGGAGATCGAGCAGATCACCACCTACCTGCTCGAGGACCGCGGACTGAACACCTCGGTGAAGTGCAACCCAACACTGCTCGGCGCCGAGCGGGTCCGCGGGATCATCAACGATGAACTCGGTTTCACCGATGTCGTGATCCCCGATGAAGCGTTCGGCCACGACCTGAAATACGTGGACGCCGTCCCCATGTTCCACAACTTGAGACGCATTGCGAGGGACAAGGGGCTGACGTTCGGGCTGAAGCTCTCGAACACTCTCGAAGTCGAGAACCACAGGATGGCGTTCCCGGACGACGACATGATGTACATGTCCGGCCGGGCTCTCCACGCCGTGACTTCGAATCTGGCGCTCCGCCTTTCCGAGGAGTTCCGGGGGGACATGCTGCTGTCGTTCGCCGGTGGCGCCGACGCGTTCAACGTGACCGATCTGCTGCGGTCCGGGATGACCACGATCACCGTGTGCTCCGATCTACTCAAGACCGGCGGCTACCTGCGCGTGCCGCAGTACATCGAGGAACTCAATCGAGGTCTCGACGAGATAGGGGCATCCGATCTCACCGATCTGATAGGCCGCACCGCTCTCGCCGAGCACCCCTTCACAGCCTTCGCCGAGATGCTCACCGGAGCCGTGCTCGCGGACAGCGGACTGGCGTTCGGGCACGACGACGCTCATGATCTCTGCGTCTATCTGGGCGGAGAGTGGAAGCGACCGATCGCCGACGTCGTTCACGCCTGGGCCGTCGACCAGGGCTATGACGATGAGCGTGCAGCGGCGCTGACCGCTATCACCATGCGGACCCTCGCCAGAGTCAACCTCCGCGGCTACGCCAAGGCGGTCCGTGAAGATTGGCGCTACCGGAACGAGTCGTTCCGCACCGACAGGTCCAAGACCGACCGCAAACTCGGTCTCTTCGATTGCATCGAAGCACCGTGTGTCGACGAGTGCCCGGTGTCCCAGAACGTTCCGGCCTACATGCGTGCGGTTCGCGAGGGTCGCTTCGACGATGCCGTCGACCTCACCCGCGCCGATAACCCTGTGCCGTCCATCCTGGGGCGGGTCTGCGACCACCTCTGTGAGACGACCTGCATCCGCACCCATCTGGATCAGCCGCTCGCTATCCGTGACATGAAGCGGTTCATCATGTCGCACGAGACCTGGCCGCGGGTTCCCGAGCGGTCGGCGCCCACAGATACGAAGGTCGCCATCATCGGCGCCGGGCCCGCCGGCATCGCAGCGGCGCAGGCGCTCGGGATCGCCGGTATCGGTTCGACGATCTTCGAAGCCCACGCCTATCCGGGAGGTATGGTCGGCGGAGCGATCCCCGAGTATCGCCTCCCGCAGGAACAGATCAACAGGGACATGGCGATCCTCGAGGAACTCGGTGTCGAGATCCGCTACGGACAGACAGCTGGGAAGGACTTCTCGCTCGACGACCTACGCGAAGAAGGCTTCGACCGTGTGTTCGTGGCCGTCGGGGCTCAGCTCCCCAAGTACCTCGGTGTCGACGGCGAAGACAGCGAGGGCGTGATCGACGCGCTGAGCTTCCTCCGCAGCGTCCGGGAGGAGGATCCGATGCCTGTCGGACCCAGGGTCGGCGTGATCGGTGCCGGAGACACGGCCATGGACTGTGCACGATCCGCATGGCGGGTCGGGGCTACGGACGTCTCGATCATCTATCGCCGCACCATCGATCAGATGCCGGCCGATCTCGAAGAGGTCCATGCCTGTCAAGAAGAGGGCATCACGATCGAGGAGCTTGCCAGCCCGTCCGGCCTCCATGTCGAGGACGGCAAGCTCGCAGGCCTGATCGCGACGAGGACCGAGTACCGGGGCGATCGGGATGCGTCCGGAAGGAAGATCCCGCACGACATTCCCGACTCGGACTTCGAGATCCCGCTCGACACGCTGATCCTGGCCATCAGCCAGCACTCGCTTCTCGACTTCTTCGGCGACTCGGTCCCGACCCTGACGTCGAGGGGCTACATCGAGGTTGATCCAACAACCCTGGAGTCGTCGATCCCCGGTATCTACGCCGGTGGCGACGTCGCAGCAGACGGACCTTCGTCGATCGTCAAGGCGGCCGCAGACGGCAAGGCCGCAGCGGCAGCCATCGTTGAGGCAACTACAGGCAAGAGCGAAGAAGCCTCGGATGCGATCCCCACGACCGACGACGTGCACGGTCTGATCATGAGGAGGGCTCATCGCGAGTATCGCGTCCCGGCGGTCTTCACACCGCTGACGGTGCGGAACAACTTCAACGAGACGATGCTCACGTACACGACCGATGAGGCGCAGACCGAGGCCGGTCGCTGTGTCGACTGTGACACGATCTGCAGTCTCTGCGTCGGCGTGTGCCCGAACATGGCGTTGATGACGTACAAGACCGAGGCGTTCGCTGCGGAACTCCCGTCGTTCACCGTCGAGGACGGCGTCCTGGTGGAGCGGGGCCGTACGATGTTCAGGGTCGATCAGCCGTATCAGATCGCGGTGCTCTCCGATTTCTGCAACGAGTGTGGGAACTGCGTGACCGCATGCCCGACCTCGGGCGAGCCGTACAAGGACAAGCCCCGGTTGTATCTCGATCAGGCCGAG
>JAUXCV010000358.1 GCA_030618675.1 Acidimicrobiia bacterium
AGGCCGTCACCCGCATGAATGGGCAAGATCGAGAGAGAGGAACCCACATGGGAACATACGTAGGGGACAAGCCCTATGACCTTGCCATCACGGTGTATGACGGGAAGGGAACCGCCGACCAGGCTTTCGACAAGCTCCGAGAGCTGGAGAAGCAAGGATTGCTCAGCATCAAGGATGCGGCTGTCTTCACCCGCACTGAGAAGGGCAAGATCAAGCTCAAGAACAAGGGCTACGTCGCGGGCTGGAAGGGCGGAACCATTGGTCTGGGCATTGGACTACTGCTCGGTGGGCCTCTGGGCGGCGCCGTCGTCGGCGGGCTGATCGGGCTTGGTCGTGGCAACGACCGGCGCAACATGCGTGGCCTCGTCAACCAGAAGTTGGGCATCAACGAGTCGGCGCTTGCCGTCGTCGGCGAGGGAGTCCAGTGGGAGGCGGTTCAAGCCGGCATGACCCAGTTCGGTGGCGAGACCGTCTACACAGAGCTACAGGGTGACACACTGACTCAGCTCGAAGACATGGCCACTCAAGACGACGTGACTGCTGCGGCGGAAGAGGAACTCGACGTTTCCTGACCGACGACCCAGATAACCAGCAGCAGGAAGAGCCCCCTGGCAAGGGGGCTCCTCCGCGTCGCCCAGAGTCACCCAGACAGGGGGACGACAGGAGCCTCATGTTCCCCGACTATTGCAACATGAGCCGAACTCCGACGCCCAGTACATACGAGCTTCGGATTCGTGGTCGGCTGAGCGGCTACCAGCTGGCAGCTCTTGGTGGAATGGAAGCCGACTTCTCCGAATCCATCACCACCGTGATCGTTGACGTGGCCGACCGTGCTGCCCTGCACGCAGTCCTGGCCCGCGTCGAGGATCTCGCATTGGTACTCGTTGCAGTCGCCGCAACACGAAGGAGCGAATGAAGATGTCCACTGAAGAAGGTCGCATGGACTTGCCCCTCGCTGAGAGTCAAGCGCCCGGCGCCACGGTCCGAGTCCAGCTCACAGCGAAGAGCATTTGGCTGGCCATCGGCAGCGTCTTTCTTGCGCTGGCACTTCTTTGGATGATTTCGAGAGCCTGGGGGTTGGTCTCGATGCTCATCATTTCGTTCTTCTTCAGTCTGGCGCTCCAGCCTGCGGTCACCTGGCTCCACCGTCGCTATGGGTGGCGGCGCGGAGCGGCCGTCGGCTTCATCTACCTCGCAGGGATCTTGTTCGCCATTCTCATGGTGGTCGTGATGATCCCGGCGATCGTGGAGCTCGCAACCCGAATCGGAGAGAGCGGAGCCGAATGGCTGAACAACGTGAACGATTGGTTGTCAAGCCGCTTCGGGTTTGAGATCTTCAGCCAGAGCGAGGGCGACCGGGCAGCTTCTGCGACGAGTGCGTCGATGAATGAGTGGGCGAACAGCGCGTTTGGGGCTTTGGTTGGTATTGCCTCGAAGGGTGTCGGATTGGTGTTCAATCTGGCGACGATCGCCATGTTCACGTTCTATCTCACCGCCGATGCCGGCAGGATCCAGCGGGCCCTGCTGCAATTCTTCAATCCGCGGCGGCAGAAATATGTCGGCTGGCTATGGGATGAAGCAATCGTGCAGACCGGCGGCTACTTCTACAGCCGGACGATCCTGATGTTCATCAACGGCATGGGCTTCTTCTTTACGATGGTGCTCGTGGGCGTCCCCACCACGATCGCTCTCTCGCTGGCGCTCTTCGGTGGATTTGTCTCGGTGTTCATCCCGGCAATCGGCACCTATATCGGTGGCGCCGTGCCGATCCTGGTGACGCTGGCGATCCAAGGCCTGGTTCCGGGGCTGATCGTCCTCGGATTCGTGCTGGTCTATCAGCAGATCGAGAACTACTGGCTGGCACCGAAGATCAGCTCCAATACGATGGAATTGAACGGAGGAGTTGCATTCGGGGCGGCCCTTGCCGGTGGTGCGATCGCAGGCCCCATGGGTGCGTTCATGGCCCTTCCGGTCGCCGCTCTCATTACGGCGCTCATGTCGAACATCGCTCGGGCACGATCCCAAGAGGTCGTGTTCCGATCGTCATACGATGACGAAGAAGATGCGACCGAGCCCGGTGCAACGGATTGACCACCTGCTGCGTGGACTGTCGTCAGCTCGGAAGTATCGGTCCTAGTCTATGAGACCGTATGCGCGAGCGTGGGCCACTGCGTCGCTGCGTTGCGAAACGGCGAGTTTCCGAAAAATGGCCTTGGCATGAGACTTGATAGTGTTGGTCGAGACGTACAACTCGTCCGCAATCTCGGGATAGCTGAGGTGCGTCCGCATCTGCTCGAGTACGACCAACTCGCGGCTGGTGAGCGGCTCGACGTAAACGGTCTGCATCGATTGGACTATTGATTGGTCGGCG
>JAUXCV010000039.1 GCA_030618675.1 Acidimicrobiia bacterium
CCCACGGCGAGATCAGCGACGAACTCATCGCTCTCGTCGTCGATGCTCACCTCTCCACGCGGGAGCGGTCGATCGCTGCTGACGATCAAGCCGGGGACGAACCCCTTCCGACGCACTGAGTTGAGCGGCACGCCCGAAGGGACTTGACCCCCCCGAACCGGTCCGGGCTTTCCGGAGCCACCGATGGGAACGAAACCGGTTACTGCATGTCACCATGTCGCCCGCTGAACCCAATAGCGCACAACGACATCTCAAGGAGTCGGTTCAGGCGATGGCGGTGTGTTTCAGTGATCCGGGTGGGGAACCGCGATAACTATCAGCCCCTGGATGTCGAAAAAGTCTCGGGGATTGCACGTGTGTATGGGCAGGTCAGTGGACATCGCTATGGCGGCGATCATGGCGTCGTAGGATCGGGCCGCTGGTTTGCGTCCGACCTTCCGCAGTCCAACCGCCACTCGACCGAAGGTGCGGGCGGCTGGAGTATCGAACGGGAGTGGATCGAAGTCGGCTTCAGCTTGCTGGAGGTGGGCTTGGCGGGCAACGCGTTCCTCGTCGGTGGTTGCGACCAGTGGCCCAACCGAGAGTTCGGCAAGCGTCACCGTGGTGATCTGGGGTTCGTCGGGGAGGGTATCGGTGTCCTGGAGACGTCCCAGAAGTATGAGTGTGCTGGTGTCGAGGATGCCCCTGGTCATGGAATCACAGCGAAGGATCGAGGACCCGGTCGAGATCCTTGCGAAGGCGAGCAGGGTCGAGGTGAGGCAGCGATCGACGACGGGCGATGAGCACGGCCACCGACACCGGCTCTCGACCCACTGGTCTCAGTTCGGCAACCGGCTTGCCCGAGCGCGTGATCGTGAGTCGCTCGCCTTTGGCGGCACGGTCGACCACATCACCGCCGTGGTTGCGCAGTTCCCGGATCGAAATCTCTGACATGCACCAAGCGTATCACAGGTGATACATTCACGGAAGAGGGCCGTCGAACAGGATCTCGACCTCGGCTTCTCTATCCCCCAAGAACGACGCCCCGGCCACAACTCCCCGCGAGAAGAACCCTTGCAGCGCAAGGGTTCGCTCGGCACGCCCGCAGGGACGCGGACCCCCAACCTGCTGATCCGTAGATGTCCAAGCGGTGCCCACGGGCGTCCACACCCGTCCACCCAGCCCGGAACAGAAACCTTCCATGTCCACAGGCGTCCTCACCCGTCCACAGCCGTCCGGGGCTATTGGCTCCCAGATTGGCCCCACGGCACGGGCGCTGACAGACCTCGAATCCAGTAGCCGGGGACACATCGACGATCGTGGTCAGTGGTTGTGTTGTCTCGATGTCGCGATATCATGAATGTATGACGAAACAGACCACCGTCCGCCTGCCCGATGACCTCGCCGAGGACGCTGAAACCGTTGCCCGAATCGAGGGCACCAGCGTCAACGCCCTGATCGTCGACGCCCTCACCGCCGAAATCGAACGGGTCCGACAAGACGAAGACTTCACGAACCGCGCCAAACGACTCCTCGAACGCGACCGAGAACTTCTGGAGCGCCTCGCCCGGTGACCCGGTACGTCACGCTGAGCGAGTACTTCTGGCTGGCAGAACAAGTCACCGGCATCGACGCCGACACCCTCGCCAAGGCGTCCCGATCCGACCTCGCCGACTCGGCTCTTCATGCCCCCGGGCCGGGTTCGGCGACGCGGAGTTCTACCCCGACATCTACGACAAGGCCGCGGTCTTGGTTTGCCGACTGGCGTGGAACCATCCACTCCCCGACGGAAACAAGCGAGCCGCGTGGGCAGCGTTGGTCATGTTCGTCGATCTCAACGACGGCACCTGGGCTCCTGACCCGCCCGACATCGACCAGGCCAAGGAAGCGATGCTGGCGATCGCTGCCGGCGAGAACGACGAAGCCTGGGCAGCCGCCTGGCTGAAGGAACGAGTCCGCTTCGCCATTGCGTGAACCTCCCGATCCTCCTCCTGAGTCAACATCAACGGAAGGCTCTTCTCCTCGCCGGCCGATCGTTGCTGACAGCCAGCTTTGAAATGACCCCACCCGACGGCGGGTATCTCCCCCAGGAAGTGGGGAATCTCAGTGAGCAGGCCTGGGGAGAACTACGTGAGCGCGGCCAGGCTCCAGGGGCTTGCTGGCGGAACGGAGCCTCGTCGACCCCATCGATGGCTGCTTCCGTGACCCAATATGAGTGGTCACCACTCATTACAGGAATGAACACCGGTTGTAGCGTCCGCGGAGCACCTCAACAAAGGAGAGGGAATAGTGACAGAGGAAGCATGGAAGCGAAGTGTTGTGTCGAGGCTGGCGCTGATTGTGGCGACGTTGGGGGCGGTACTACTGCTCATCCCGACAGCAGCGCGAGCTGATGCGCCCGATCAGTCCGGAGTCGTGGAACGGACGCCATATCTGAGTGCTGCTTGGATTTTCTCAGGTGATGGCTTGATCGTGGTAACCGGGCCTTCGCTCGATCAAGGGTGTTTCGGCGAAGGATTCCTGGAGCCCACCGCCAGGGTGGTCAGCACGCCGAGCGGTCTTACCCTTACCAACGTCACCTACAGTGACCACGTGTGGGTGTTCGACGACGAGGGCTTCGCAAACCCCCTCGATTGGCTGTTTGGCCGGGCGTGCCCCGCGGTGTGGGCAGGCCAACCGGCGCCAGATCCCCTCTCCCAGGGAGAAGGTCTCATCAGTGTCAATAGTCGTGTTGACGCCGACGGCGTTGAGCACGGCAACGTTGTCCTGACTGCGATGGTCACGACGGCCGACGGGCTAGATGAGCACCTCAACATCGTTGGCGGCGGGATCGGTGAGAGGGACTTTGTCAACTACGGTGGCTGAGGAGCGCTCAACGAGTGAGGCTTGGGTCGTTCGACCCGAGCCTCACTCGTTGCGCAAGCTGATGGCGGGCCCAAGATCAGCCTCGGACCTACGTCCCTGACTGCAACTCCCCGGCCTCGACGGCGACCACCAGCGCCTCATCTCGATTCGTCACCCCAAGTTTGGCGAGGATCGCCGACACGTGGTTCTCGACCGTACGCAGAGAGATGAACAGCCGATCGGCGATCTCCGCGTTGGCCAGTCCTTCGGCCAACAGCGTCAGTACTTCGTCCTGACGCGGAGTCAGACCGAGTGGGCTGCCTCTAGTTGCCTGGCGCGGACCACGCGGGATGGCGGTAACTCCATCGGCGCGCAACTCGTTTCGGAGCCGGGCTGCGAGCGCTCGGGCGCCGATGCGCTGGGCGACCCGCAAGGCTTCCAGTCGAGCATCCGGACCGCCCAGGCTCAATGCCACGGCGTGTTCAAATGGGACGCCCCTGTCGGCGAACCATTCGGCCGCCCGCTCCCATTGGTTGTCCCCGAGCCACCTCACCGGCGGCGCTGCCTCGTCAGGTATGGCGTCGAGGTGGCCGTCAAGCCAAAGCCAAAGCGCATGTTCGCTTATCGCCCACTGATTCCGACCAGCCGTAGTGTGCTCGAAGATTTCGAGACTCTGTTCCGCGGCGAGATCATCCCGTTGCCGGAATACCCAGTGGTACTCAGCCGAGACGGTGGCAGCATGGACAAGATCCTGAATCTGCCCGAACGTGTGAGCCCGGTCCCAGAGTCGATTCACGGCCAGACCAGCTTCTGCGGAGCCACGACGCACCAATAGATCGGCAAGGGTTCCTTCGCTGTACCACCGCACGGATGCCGGCAATCTGTCGCTGTTGACTAGCTCGTTGAGCGTCGGCTCGGCGGCCTCATAGTCTCCGATGGCGACCGAGATGCTCGCATCCAAACCGACGTGCCAAACGCTCCCTCCGATGTCATGGTCGATGGACGCGAGGGCACTCTCATTGAGACGTTGGGCCCGCTCGATGTCCTTGGCGGACAACGCTGTCTCGATCAGGTTTCCCCTGGCGCGTTGCAGCTCCCAGGCCAAGCCAAGGGAGTCGGCGATTTCGACTGCCTCCACCAACATCTCAGAGCCATCCGGGTAGGACATGAGGTTGTTGCAGATACCGGCAGTAGTCAACGCCAGCGCCCGAGCCTGGCTGGGATCGGGCGCCAGCGCCAAGGCTTGTTCGGAGTAACGCAGACCGAGTTCCCCGTCCAGATTCTGTAGTGCAACTCTCGCCAACTGTGCGTACGCAAGCGCCAGGCCTTCACCGCCAACGTGTTCGAGCACGTCAACAGCTTCTTCCGCCAGTTCGGCAGCGCCTACGAAGTCCGCCCCCGACCAAGCCGACCGCGAGGCGCGGACCAGCCCGGTGCCCACCCCGGTGGCGTCGCCCAGTTGCCTGCGTAAGGCGATGGCGGCCATGGCATGGTGCAAACCTTCGCCGTCTGCGAACTCCTCTTCGGCGGCCCACAGCTCCATCAGGTCAGCCCGCAAGTCGATCGGGATCATCTCGAGGTGAGGTTCGAGAGCCTTCATGAGGACGATGACTTCCCGATGGCTCTGCCTGGCGGCTGCCTGCCTGGCAGCATCGGGCAGCCATCGGACAATCGCGTCGGTGTCCGCTGCGAGGCGAGCGTGGTGGGCAAGGCGGGCAGAGTCGAGCTCGAACCGCTTCCCTGCGGCGAGCATCTGGAGGTGCAGCTCTCGTCGGAGGGGCTCGGTCAGGGCGCTCTCGACGGCGGTACGCGCCAGCTCGTGGCGGAAGGTCAGTGCGTCTGCCGTGAGCTCGAGCAGGCCAGCATCTTCTGCTTCTCCGATGGACTCACGGAGTCCGGGATCGATCTCATCGAGCAAGCCCAGCTCAAGCCGACCAGGAACCACCGATGTCAGTTTCACGAGGCGCTCCCCCTTGGCGGTGAGACGCATCACCTGGGAGTTGATCGTGTCCATGACTGATGTCGAGACCTCGTCCTGTGTATGACGTAGCAACTCGGTTACCAAGAAGGGATTGCCGTTCGACAGATCCCAGACCCGATTGGCGAGGTCTTCGTCGCCGGCGAGCCTGTGCACCGCCTCCTGGCTCAAAGGCTCAAGTTCGATGTTCTCCACGAAGGACTTGGGCAGGTCGCCGAGCACCACGCCAAGCTGATGACTGGACGGTATCTTCTCCCGGAACGTCATCACAAGGAGGGTGTGGGTGCGGTCGATTCGTCGTCCGAGGGACGTGATCAGGTCGAGGGTGGCGCCGTCCGCCCAATGAACATCTTCAAACACCGCGACGGTGGGGCGAAGGGCACGGGTAAATAGCTCCATCATGGTGGACAGAACGCTGTTCGGATCGTCGGCGGAGAGCGCATCGGCGAGCCGCGGCTCTTCGAAGGACATGTCAATGATAGGCCCCAGGGGTCGGGGAGCCAGGAGGTCATCGCATGACCCCCAAAGAACATGAGCTTGATCTGCGACCTTATGTGTCAGGGCTCGGGCGACCGAGGTCTTGCCGATACCGGCCTCGCCGCGTATCAGGGAGATCCGACCTTCGCCCTCCCCCGCTTGCTCTACGAGCTCTCCTAGCCGCTGGAGCGGCCCCTCCCGTTCAAACAGATCCATGCGGCCAGGATATGCTGCCGGATCGTGTCCCGCGGTGTGGTGTGTGTAGGTGGTGCCCTCAGCGTTCGGGACTGTCCTGGAGTGATGGACCGCTACACCCACCTATTCCCCTCCGACGTCAGAGGGCGCTCATCAGACGACTCGATGATATCCGGGTCCGAAACCTCGCGGCCCAGACGCGGCCCAACGAACACACACAGGGAATCGAGTTCGGCGGGAGATAACAGAAACCCCCGCCACAGCAGGGATCTCAGCAGCATGCCCGGAGTGACTCGAACCCCCAACCCCCTGATCCGTAGATCTCCAAGGGGTGTCCATGGGCGTCCACAGCCGGCCAGGGCTATTGGCTCCCAGATTGGCTCCCAAGACGAGAGCGCAGATCGAACTACGTCCCTTTCGGCCGCTCTTGGATACCGGCGTGTTCGCGCGGAATACAGAATCTGCAACTGATCTGGGCCGTCGTCCGGGTGCTTCTAGGTGACGCGTTTGACCGGTTGAGCCTTCCACGTCCCTGCACGGATCGCCTTGCCGGGACCGTAGGTTCGCAGAACGGGCCAGAAGGGACCGTTTGGAGTGGGAAGCCAGTTCGCTTCCTTGTCCTTGCCCGGCGTTTCGATCTGGAGGTAAATCGTGATCGACCCATCGTCGGCCGTCACGAGCCCGGGGGTGGCGCTGCCGATGTTGTAGCGATCGATCGAGTTGTCGACCAGCCAACGCTGCGGCAGTTTGTACATGGTCCACGACCAGAAGTACTTGACCGGCGGTATCTCGTCGGCTGTGAACGTCACCGAGTAGCTGTACTTGCTTCCGTCCAGCAGGACACCCTGATCGTCTTTGGCCATCGGGTAGTACACGGACTGCGCCTTGACGTTTCCGAAGATTCCCATCATGACACCGAGCGCCCGATCGAAGTAGTCCTTGTCCGTGTTCTTGCGTGAACGGAAGAACAGAGCCGGATTGACGTCGCCCTCGGATGCCTTCTTCATCTCCGCAAGTGCTTCACCCATGCCGTCGCTGATCGCTTTCGCCTCGTCCTTGCTGAACGACGAAGCGTCCCAGGGTTGCCCGGCAACAACACCGATTTCGGCGATCTTGTCAAGCGCTGGTTTGTCCTGCGGATTCGGTGTCGTGAGCGCCATGACGAAGTTCGCGTAGGACCAGAAATCGTCCGTCTTCTCAAGCCCTTCCTTCCAGGGAAGCCACTCGATATCAGGCGCAGATGCTGGTGCCGGTTGACCGAGGAATGAACTGAGCGGTTCGAGCTTGTATCCGCCCTGAATGCGCGTGACATTGGCCATGTCGCTGGGATCGATCAATTGGGCTCGGGTCAATGAACCCAAGAACTCCGAGTCACCGCGCACGATTCGCTTGACTCCATCGGGAAGGTCACCCTTCCACGTTGGCGAGGCGAGAAGCACACGAACACCGTCGTTGCCGTCTTCGACAGACCCTGCGTTGTCGAGGACGAATCCCCACAGGTCATCCCACTGGCTCGTGTAGAACCGGGTCGCGTCGATCTTCGGCATGGTGAGCACCCACGGCTCCGCCCTCAGATCGACCCAGGCGTACGAGTAGGGAGTGTCGTTGTTCGGCGTCACGATGTCCGTGTCTTGGGGTGTCGCAGTGCCGAGGTTCAGCCACTTCCCGAAGCCGCCGCCGTACGAGGACGACGACGCGTCGATGGCCTGCATGTACATGGTGCGGTAGTACATCACCAACGGATAGGTGAAGATGTACGCCTCTTTCGCGATCGCCTTTGCCTGACTTGGTTTCATCGTCGTCACGGGTCCGGGGTCCCTCCTGGTAGGCGCATCACTTGGCTTGTCCGACTGCCGGGATTTCGTATTGGCCGTTCAGCACCTCGATCTTGGGCAGGTACATCCGAAGCAGCATGTAGAACGGTTCCTTCGGAGCCGGCAGCCAATTCGATTCCTTGTCCTTGCCAGGCGAGTCGGCCTGGAAGTAGATCGTGATCGATCCGTCAGAACCGGTCTTGAGGCTGTCGGCACTGCCGATCTTGTAGCGGTTGATCGGATTGTTGACCATGAGCCGCTTCTTGGCGTCGTACATCGTCACCGACCAGAAGGCACCGACCGGCGGCGTCTTCCCCTTGGGGAAGGTGATCGTGTAGTCGTGAGCAGATCCATCCAACACGGCGCCGCCGGAGTCGGCGTACACCGCCGGGTAGTACGCCTCGATCGGGGTGTTGACGAACATTGCCTGGTAACCGACGGCCGCCCGGAAGAGATAGCTGTCTCCGAAGTACTCGTCCAATACCGGGGACAACTGCCAGCCGTTCACGTCCGCACCCATCGCGGCTGCCTTCGTCGCCAGTATGGATTCGCCGTCGGTGGCGGCGCGTCCGAGCGCCTTCTTCTCGCCATCGCTGAGACTCGAGGAGTCGAAACCGTGATCAACGCTCAATCCGATGTTCACGAAGAGACCGAGTAGCCCTGCGTCAGTGCTTGGCGCCCCGTTGGACACCAACGTGGCCCCGAGTTGTTCGAAGAACGCAAGGTCACCTGAGTACCCCTTCGCCGGCGTCACCGGCACCTTGGGAGGTTCGTAGGTCCTCCCGAGATTGCTCAGCGGGGTCATCGTCACTTGCTTCTGCAACGTGTTGACCGCAGCCACGTCCTCCTCGGACGCGACGAAGATCCGTCCGATGATGAACCCCGTCGGTGTCGGACAGTCGATCCGGGTGACACCTTCCGGAAGCTTGCCCGTCCATCCCGGCGCGACCAGCACGTACGTCTGCTCCTGAGAGCCCATCGTCCTCGTACTCGCATAGTGAAAGTTGTTGGTGAAGGCATCGATGAACTGGAACGTGTAGTACCGGCCCTTCATGTCGGGAAGGTGCAGGACGTACGGCTCGACGGCGGAGTCGAACCATGTGACGGAGTACTGCGTATCACTGTTCCCCGACTGCACCGCCGAGAACTTCGGACCCAACATGCCCCAGGCGTTCGCGATCTGATTCACCGGGGCGAAGAGCTTCCCCGTCTTGGTGAACTGCTCGGGTGTGACAGGTGCGTCACCGCCCTTGGTCATTGCGTCACGACTCCTCTGCATGACGACCATCGGATAACCCCAGATGTAGGCCTGTACACCCATCGCATAGGCCCGATTCGCCTTGGAATCGTTCGTAGAGCTAGTCATCACACCGTCCTTTGCGGCTCAGATAGGAGGACACAGCCGTCCCCCCGCCCTTTCGAATCTACAGAAGTGGGGTCCCACTCGCTAGCCCGATTCGGCACAGATCACATGACCGGTGCGGAGTCGTCGCTATGGACGCTCTCGAATCCGTCCGCCGTGTGTTCTCAGGTCTAGCCTGGCTCGATTCGGTCCCTCAACCAATCAGCGACAGCGGATTCATCGAACTCGCCGGCAGCGATCGCCAGCATCATCTCGATGGCGTCATCCGGTTGGACTCTCAGATCATGGCCATTGAGAGCGCAGAACACTGTCAGCGACTGCCATGCCAGCCGCTTGTTACCGTCGGGCAGTGGGTGATTCCGCGCGATCCGCACGACGAGTACCGCAGCTTTGTCCACGAACTCCGGGTGGAACTCAACCTCACCGAAGCCTGCTTGGGGTGCATGGAGTGCAGAGTCGAGCAACTCCAATCTCGATACCCGCGTCAGCGTTGCTGCCTCAATACCGGTGACAGCCTCGGCGATCGTGACGGCCTCGGCCAGGGTGAGGTACCTCACTCGGCGAGACGATCCATTATCTCCTGATCCCGTTCGGTCAAGGCCCGCAGTGTTTCCATGAATTCGTCGTCGCTCTTCACGCGCTCGATCTCGGCTTGCAGCGCGTCGAGCATGAGTGCGTTCACGCTGACACCTCGACCGCGGGCAACGATGTCAGCCTCTTCGGCCAAGTCTTCGGGTATCCGGACAGTTGTCGTTCTTCCTGACATGCCATCACGACATCACGACGTCGCAGGTGATGTGTGCGGGCCAGCGCGTCGGAGTGCCGGGCGAGCCGGCGGCGGGCAGACAATGCGGTGACTCCCCTCACGAAATGTCCCCCCTTCCAAACGGCCGTAGACGGGACGATACTCAAGGTGCGGACAACGTTCCGCCGAGACGGAGGTGTTCGATATGCGCAAGATCGCCAAGACCCTGCTGGTGATTCTGGGAGTCGTCGTGGTCGCCGAGATCGTAGAAACGGCGCTCATGGTCTGGGCTTGGCGGTGTCGCAACCCACGGGCGCTGCGGCTCATCAAGCGCTTCAACAAGTACGTGAACAATCCGGTGATGCTGCGATTCTCGGGACGCTCCGGCGTCTCCGCCATCGTCCATCACGTCGGGCGACGATCCGGGACGCCATTCGCCACGCCGGTGATAGCCCACCAATCCCACCAGGATGCCATCATCCCGCTGCCATACGGCACCGAGGTCGACTGGCTCCGCAACGTGCTGGCCGCCGGACAGGCCGTCGTGGATCTTGAAGGTCGAAGCCTCAGGGTCGAGGAACCGGCGGTGGTGGACATCGACGACGTGATCGGCCTCCTACCGTCCCCGATGGTGCGCACCGTGCGCTTCAATGGCGCCCGTGACGCCGTCCGGATGCGGGTCTCGGGAACCGCTACGTCAGCGTCCGCCTGAGATCAACCGATCGGACGGTGGCGTCGCTCCGTAGAACATCGCCGGATAGCGCGACGCTCGGTCCCCAGCAGAGCGCGTCGCCAGGCAAGGCGCCGGCTTTGGGGTGACCGCGCGGACATGAGGATCCCGACCCTCGACACTCGCCCGAAGGGCTGGTGAAGCTCTGCTGACAGGGACCGCCGGCACGCTACAACGAGTCACCCAGCACAAGGAGAGCGCTCGAACGCAGGCAGGAAGCAGGAGGACAACCATCGGGTGGGCGCTACTGGGATCGAGCCAGTGACCTGTGTCGTGTGAAGTTCTCTGAGTGTCTCGCCGCGCACACCTTGCATCGAGCCGATTCGACGAGAAGCCTTGTG
>JAUXCV010000124.1 GCA_030618675.1 Acidimicrobiia bacterium
CACAGTCCGGAGCCTAGAACCCGCCACCGCTACACTTTCCGCTCCCGGGCGCTTAGCTCAGCGGGAGAGCGCTGCCTTCACACGGCAGAGGTCGGCGGTTCGATCCCGCCAGCGCCCACCACCGGGAGTCCTTGTGGCGTAAGGGATTCCGGCGAGGACAGACGCCGTCGCTCCGGACCCTCAATGCTCCCAGGACGCGCATAGGACGCGATTTGGTCACGATTCGTCAACCCCATGGCCAGTGAAGCGAGGCAGTGGTTGTCCTGAAGGCGTCCGTGTGACAGATGAGACTCGTGGCTAAGCACGAGGTATCCAACCCGACTCCGGTATCCACACGGCGTCCTTCGTCCGACCCGTGAGCGCAGGATCCGCGAACGTGAACGCCCGCTCGAGCACGTCGTCGAACTCGGGTGAGACGCGATCACCCAATCCCTGCCGTTCCAGCCACCGGCTCCACCGTTCTTGTGCCAGCGTGCCGTATCCGTCCAGTACTGAATCGCCCCGGGTTTTGTGGAGGCTCCAGACTCTGAGAGGCTGGAGCCATGACGAGCCAACATCAACAACATCGGGGGAAGTATCCCGACGAGCTGCGTGAGCGGGCGGATCGGATGGTCCTCGACCATCAGGGCGAGTACGGGTCGACCGCGATGGATGAGGGTCCCGGGTGCAGAAATGAATCGGGCCTCCAGAAACCCCAGCCGCGCAAAAGAGTGCTGAGGTACGCTTGTCGCGAAGCATGTGTGTTCGGATCGGCGAGAGGAGTGGACATGGCAAAGCGTGGACCCAACGTAGGAAAGTTCATCCTCAACTGTGAACCGTCTACTCGCGTTGAGGCGGACTGGGGGTACGAAGACGCGATTCAGGCCGGCGCCATTCGGAAGCGTCGCTCTCCACCGTCGAAGGATCTGCGATCCACGTCGTGGAAGATCCGCAACCAGGGAAGCACCGGAGCTTGCGTCGGTTTCGCCACGGCGTCTGGTGTGCTGCGCTGGCACTTCTTCGAGATCGGGTGGCTGAAAGGGGATGAGCGGCCGTCACCGCGTTTCGTCTGGATGGCGAACAAGGAGACCGACCGGATCACGTCGTTCCCGACGACGTTCATCGAGCCGGCCGGAACTCAGACGAAGCTTGCGCTTGAGGTTGCCCGGAAGTACGGGTGCGTGTTGGAGGATGATCTGCCCATGACGGGCGGCCTGTCGAGCCTTTCGACCGCTGCGTTCTACACGAAGGCAGCCAGGTTCCGTATCGCGAGCTATCACAACCTGGGACGGAACCTGAGGGTTTGGCGCTCCTGGATCGCCAACCAGGGGCCGATCCTCACGCGGCTCGGTGTGGACAAGACTTGGGATCGCGCCACAGCAAACAATGGGATTCTCGACGTGTACCAGCAGGATACGGTACGTGGCGGTCACGCTGTGAGCCTCGTTGGGTACACCAAAGACCACTTCATCGTTCGCAACAGTTGGGGTACCGGATGGGGTGACCAGGGCTTTGCCTATGCGCTCAACGCGTACGCCGAGGAAGCGTTCACAGAGGCATACGGAGCGGTCCTCTAGGTGTCACGTGTCACTCGGCTCGGCTATCACAAACGTACTCGGATCTGACCTACCGGTTCGGATACGTGCGTATGACGGAACCGACGTGGGTCCCCGGGATGCGGCCACAACGGTGACGCTGCGCTCGCCGGACGCTGTGACCCGAATGGTGACGTTTCCCGGGGAGGTAGGTATTGCTCGAGCGTACGTCGCAGGTGACCTCGAGATCGACGGCGACATCTACGACGCCCTCGATCTGCGTCACCATCTCCCGGGTGGGAGGCTGAGCGCCGGCCAGTTGCGCTCTCTCCTCCGGCAGATCGAGTTCCGGAACTTCCGGCGGTTGCCTCTACCACCTGAAGAGCACCGTGGATGGATCAGTTCTCACACGCGACGCTCGGATGCTGCGGCGATATCGCATCACTACGACGTCTCCAACGAGTTCTACCGACTGGTGCTCGGTCCATCGTTCACGTACTCGTGTGCCGTGTTCGAGTCACCCGAGGATTCACTCGAGCAGGCACAGGGGAACAAGCATGAACTGATCTGCACCAAGCTGAACCTCCGGCCGGGCATGCGGCTCCTAGACGTCGGCTGCGGGTGGGGAGGCATGGTGCTCCACGCCGCGAAGCACCATGGCGTGGAGGCGGTCGGAGTGACGATCTCGCAGAATCAAGCAGATCTCGCGGCCGAACGCGTTGACGAGGCGGGACTTTCGGAGAAGATCGAGATCAGACTGCAGGACTACCGCGACGTACGCGATGACCCGTTCGATGCGATCAGTTCGATAGGGATGTTCGAACATGTCGGATCACGACGCGTAGGGCAGTACTTCGCCAAGATGGCCGACCTTCTGGCGCCGGGCGGCCGCATTGTCAACCACGCCATAAGCACTACCGGAACCGAGCGACGCGGCATCTTCCATCGCAGGGGGTTCATGGAACGCTACGTGTTCCCCGATGGTGAACTGCACAAAGTCGGCAGGATCGTCACGGGACTTCAGGACGCCGGTCTCGAGGTGCGCCATGTGGAGAACCTGAGGGAGCACTATGCCCTCACACTGCGCAGGTGGGTCGCGAATCTCGAGGAGAGCTGGGGTGCCGGCGTACGAGAGGCCGGAGAGACGAGAGCGCGGATCTGGAGGCTCTACATGGCAGCAAGTGCGATCAATTTCGAGGACAATCACATTCACGTCGGGCAGATCGTCGCCGTCAGGACTCCGCCGTCGGGCAGGGCGTCGGTGCCGCTCCGGCCCCGGTGGAGTTAGGGAATCCGCGGTCCACGTCGCAGACCTCGGTCGGATTCGCTGGCGGACTGCCACAGCCGCGTGAAGACCCGCGTGGCAGGTGACGGCAAGATCCTGAGGGGCGTTGTGTCGTGCCGCCGGCGACCTGGATGACGATCCTCGTCGAGGAATGCATGGTCGAACGGGACCTGCTGTGGACGGTCTGGTCTCATGAAGCGTCATCAAACAGGCGCCGGGACGGTCGGTAAGTGGACTGCTTCGGCGACCCGCCGGAGAGGTCGCCGTCTCATTGCCCGCGCGGATGCTGGACCGAAAGCAAGGTACGAGCATGGAGACGCGAACGTCGGCAACACCGGGGATCGCGTGGACTAGGCTCGACTTGAGGGTTGCTCAACGAGCATCACCACCATAGGAGGGCTGTCATGTTCCGAGTGCTCCACCGACGGCTGGCGCTGTCTGTCGTAGTTGCGCTGGCTCTACTGCTGGCACTGCCTGCAGTCGCCGCCCCGAATTCGGAAGACGGTGAGGCAAAGACCGTCGTCGACACCGAGTTCCTGGGCGAGGTCATCATCCCGACGGGCACGATCTTCGGCGGAACCGAGATCGGGGGGCTGTCGAGTATCACCTTCGATCGTGGCCGCGGCGTGTATCACGCGCTGTCCGACGACCAGGGGAACCGGCCCTCTGATGACCCGGTGCGCTACTACACGGTCGGCATCGATCTCGATGATGGTGCGCTCGACGACGGTGACGTGACGTTCGTCGGTGTGACACAGCTCTTCGAGAACAAGAAGATCCCGTTCGCACCCGGCGGTCTCGACCCCGAGGGCTTCACGCTCGGGAGCGAAGGGTTCTTCTTCATGTCGTCCGAGGGCAACATCTTCGCTGATCCGATCATCGATCCATTCATCCGGCGCTATAACCACAACGGACGAGTCACGGCGGACCTGCCGATTCCCACGAAGTACATCCCGAACGGCACCGACTGGGGAGTCAGGTTCAACCTGGCGTTCGAGAGCCTCAACATGACGCCCGACGGTCGCCAAGTCGTGACCGCCGGCGAAGGCGCTCTCTTCCAGGACGGCCCGGCATCCAGCTTCGAGGCCGGAAGCCTCGCTCGCATCCTCGTGTACGACGCTGCCAAGCATTTACCCATGGCCGAGTTCGTGTACGAGGTGGGTCCATGGGCTGAACCGTCGGGGATCTTCGGTGTCAACGGCATCGTTGAGGTGCTTCCGATTGACGATGCAGGCACATCGCTCGTGATGGAACGCTCGTTCTCCGTCGGAGGAGTACTGGGCGGCGGCACGGGGAACGTGGTCTCCATCTATGAGGTCTCTGCCGCGGGCGCCACCGATGTTCTTGGCATCGACGCGCTCTACGACGGAGGCTCTCCCATCGCCCTGACACCGGTGTCGAAGCGACTCGTGTTCGCTTTCGACGACCTCGGGATACCGATCGACAACATCGAAGGGATGACGTTCGGGCCGGATCTGCCCGACGGGCGGCGGACGCTCGTGATCGTGAGCGACAACAACTTCAATCCAACTCAGTTCACGCAATTCATCGTGCTCGCCGCCGATATCCAGGCAGTCGACTGAGTCGTCTGGCTCATGTGTCCGGGCGCTCGGTTGCATGCCGGGTGCCCGGAGACCGGCCACAACTGTTCGAGGCACGTTCCGCCTGTTTCACTCCGGGAGCGATAGGGCACTTGTCCCCTGAGGCGTTCATCGATCGACGGAGTATGTTCGGGCTGAGGCTCCGCGGCGTCGTGGCCGAGAAGCGTGCTGCGTCGCTGCCCGTTCGGGAAGCGGGGCACGGAGGGGTGAAGGAACATGCGTGCATTCCTTGTTCTCGTTCTCGTTGCGTCCATGCTCGTGTTGGCGGCCCCCGCTGCGGCCGACGCGCCGGAGTTCCCGGATTTCACGGAGATGGATGCAGGTCCTGAGGGCGTGGCTGTCGACAACGTCGGCAATGTCTACGTGAGCGTCGGGATCGGCGGGGTGACGGAGGTCTGGAAGTTCGATCCGACCGGCGAGGGTGAGGTGTTGGCGATCGTACCGGGTCCGCTTCCGGCAGGCCTGGTGGTTGATGCCAACGGGAAGCATGTCTACGCGGCTCAGCAGTTCGCCGGCGTGTTCAAGATCGACATGAGCGGCGGATTCGAGTTGGTTCCGGGAACCGATGCCATCGTGGTACCGAACTCGATGGCGTTCGACAAGATGGGCAATCTCTACATCACGGAAACGTTCTCGTTCGACGTTGCGGATGGATTGGCCCACTACGAGTTCTGCACTGACTTCGGTACCGGCGGCTGGTTCGGTCGTGGCGGGATCTGGATCGTCCCCAATGGTGGCGAAGCCGAACTCCTGATGCGACATGACCTGCTGACGGGGATGTGCTTCGACAATCCGATTCCGTTTCCGATCGGGGCGAACGGTCTTGCACTGCGCCACGGCAACCTGATCGTTGCCAACACGGACAAGGCCCTGCTTCTTGAGATCCCGATTCTGAAGGGCGGCGGACTCGGGGAGATCGCGATCGTGACTCAGTTGACGGAATGGAGCCCGATGGGTCCGCCGATGATCGACGGCATTGCCCTCGACGTTCATGGCAATATCTACGCGGCCAACATCACCGGCAGCACTCTCGTTCGAGTGAGTCCCGACGGTGAACACACCGAAACGATCGCCACCTAC
>JAUXCV010000176.1 GCA_030618675.1 Acidimicrobiia bacterium
AGCTCAGGCTCGGTGCACCGCATCCACCAGGAAGATCTGCTCTCTGCTGCAGGACGAGATCCACTACACAAATACGAGTACGACGACGAGCATGGACACAGGGGGCCCACTCTCCGCGATCTCGCCGCTACCGTGGCATCACACCTGGGATTGGCACAGCTCGCCCGCTTCCTCGATGTCGTGGCATTCAACGTGATCATCGGAAATGCCGATGCCCATGCTCGCAACGTGTCTTTCCTACTCCGCCAGGACGGATCGGTTGGCTTCTCCCCGCTGTACGACCTGATCTGTACGCGCGTCTACGACGGCGTGTCAACCGACCTGTCTCAGAGGATCAACGGACAACACGACATCGATACCGTCACGATCGATGATCTCGTCGCTGAAGCAGAGTCGTGGGGTCTTACGAACCGACTGGCCCGACGGCGCGTCATCGATACGTTCACTCGCACCAGCGGGGCACTCGATGCGGCCGCACGCGACACGCGCACAGCTGGAGGCGACGGGTCGATGGTTGATTCCCTGCACGAGACGATCAAGGACAGAGCGGACACGCTGTTCGAGTAGCAGTCGAACGAGTCGGCCGGCCCCCAAACGCGCTGAAGACGCTCCTCGGTCGAGGATGCCCCCTGCGAAATAGCGGGGACGAATTCGCGTTCCCTCGTTCTGCGGTCGGGGGGCATGCTTGGCTTCTGGCTGGTATCTCGTAGCCGGAAGCTGGCGGCTCCTAATACAGCTCGTAGTCCCCGGCTATCAGACGGTCCCGGACGCCTTCCCAGTCTGCGAGCGATTCCTTCACCATGATTTCGATACTGGCCTCGTCGACCGATCCGGCTGTCTCGACGTGGACGACCTGCGGTTCCGTCACCGGGCGACCGATCGAAGACAGCATGCGGATCGTCGTCTCGAAGGCGTCGGTCTCATCCATCACGCGCCGTGAGATGTCCTCGGCGAACGCGTGGTAGGTCTTGCCGACGTGGGCGGCGGGGTTCTTCCCGGCCGTCGCTTCGAGGCTCATGGGCCGGTACGGGGTGATCAGTCCTCCGTAGCGATTCCCCCGGCCGACCTGCCCGTCGTCACCGGCTTCGGCGGATGTGCCCGTCAGGGTGAGGTACTGCGAGTCGTGTGTGTCGGCCTGGTTGATTCGAACCGTCGTGCCGTTTCCGAATCCGTCACGAACGAGGGCGAGCGCGTCGATCCTGACACGGTCGATGACCTCGTCGTAGGCGGACCGATTCTCGATCTTCCGGGCGAGCACGGGAACCGCGACGGTCACAACGACTTCGCTTCCTTCACGAGCGCCCATGACCTTGATGTCGCGACCGATCGGGACGTCGGCCCGGTACGGCGCCGAGTTGAGATAGTGCTCGAGGCGGTACACGACTTCTTCGAGCGGAGAGCGGGGGAGCGAGACGGCCGCGAACGACGTGTCGTTCGATCTCGGTGCGTCCTCTCGATGTCCCCGGTTGACGACGTCGGCGAGATCCGCCGCCGCCTGCGTGAGCCACAATTCGACCTCGAAGGCCTCAGGAGTCGCGTCGGGGAGCAGTGCGAGGAGACGCCTGCGGGTATCCGCGGTCAACGCATCGACGTCGGGCTTCCAGTCGTCGGTGAAGTTCACCTTGCCGACGAGGACGACCTTCGACCGCTTGGTGTGCTCGCCGCCGCCGAAGTCGACGTTCACCGAACCGGCGGCCAAGATCGCCTTGTCCACGTTGAAGTGCTGAACCCGTCCGGTCTGTTCGAGCGACGAACGTGCCAGATCGCGAGAGAGCTCCTCGGCGAGGTGATCGCAGATCGTATCCGGGTGGCCGGTCCCTTTTCGCTCGACGAACTCGACGGGCGGGTCGTAGGGCGGGCGATGGGTGACGGTGAGGTTCATGGGACTCCTGAGTTGACGCGCATCGTACCGGCTGCAGCGCTCAATCCCCGGCAGGTGACTCCCAGTGCTCGCGATGGATCGCATCGGATCGCCGACCCCGGGCGAGGGAGCCGGACCGGCGATCATCCGCGGCGTGACCGATCGTGACGACGCCGATCGGGGCGACGTGATCGGGGATGTCGAGCAGCGTCGACAGTTCCCCGAGATTGTGAGAGCCGAGGAAGCCTGCTGCAAGACCCTCGTCCACCACGGCGAGAAGCAGCAGCATCATCGAGGCACCGGCGTCGACCCACCAGTAGGGGATCGGCCATCCCTCTTCGTTCGCGGTTCGGCTATCCGGTCCACCCTTGTCCTCTTCCCGATACCGCTCGAGATAGGCGTCCATGCTGACGCAGATGACGACGTGGACCGGCGCCCGCGAGATCCACGGGTCGAACCCGTCGGCGAGGTACTCCTCCTCGTGACCCAACCGAGCGATCTCCGCGCGCCGCTCTTCGCCGGTGATGACGACGAAGGACACTCCCTGGGAGAAGCCGGCGCTCGGGGCCCGCTGGGCACGGTCGAGAATGCGATCGAGCACTTCACCGTCGACCGGATCGTCCGTGTAGTTGCGGACCATCCGGCGGCGGCGAACGACCTCGTCGAACTCCATGTCAGAGCTCGATCAACGCTTCGTGGATGTTCTCAAGAGCCACCTTCGCGTCCGAGAACAACATCATCGTTGTGGGCATGTAGAACAACGGATTGTCGATGCCGGCGAAACCGGGGGAGAGACTCCGCTTGATCACAACCGTGGTTGCCGCCAGATCAACGTCGAGGATCGGCATTCCGTAGATCACGCTGCCGGCTTCGCGAGCCGACGGGTTCACCACGTCGTTCGCCCCGACGATCAGCGTCACATCCGTATGAGGGAACTTCGGATTCGATTGGTCGAGATCGAGAAGAACGTCGTATGGGACGTCGGCCTCTGCGAGCAACACGTTCATGTGGCCCGGCATGCGTCCGGCCACGGGGTGGATCGCATACTCGACGGTCACGTCGCGTTCCTCGAGTGCGGTTGCCAACTCCCGCACGGCATGCTGGGCCTGCGCCACGGCGAGACCGTATCCGGGGACGACGATCACCTTCTGCGCGTACGCAAGGGAGATCGCGACGTCCTCGGGCGTTGCACTGTTGACCGGCTTATCGCCGGCGTCGATCGGGGCCGCGCCCTCGGTACCAAACCCTGCGAAGAGCACATTCGCGATCGATCGGTTCATCGCTTCGGACATCTGGACCGTGAGGATGAAACCTGCCGCACCGACGAGGGCGCCGGCGATGATCAATCCCTGGTTCCCGATTACGAAACCGGCCATGGAGGCCGCGACACCGGAGAGGGAGTTGAGCAACGAGATGACGACGGGCATGTCGGCACCACCGATCGGGATGACACCGGTCACCCCGAGCACCAGAGCGATGGCGGCGAGAATCCAGTAGCCCATCGGCTCGTTCAAAGCGATGGCCCACACGGACGCAGCCGTCATGAGGATGACCAGCATCAGGTTGAAGTAGGGACCTCCGGGCAGCGCCACCGGTTTCCCGGTGATGATTCCCTTCAGTTTTCCGAAGGCGACGAAGCTACCGGAGAGGGTGACGACACCGATCGCGATCGACAGGGCCACAGTGACTTCTGTCTCCGTCGCGTACTGCACTTCCGCCCCGACGACTGTGTCGGTTGCGACGATGGCGGCGAACGCAACGAGTGCGGAAGCCCCACCACCGAAGCCGTTGAACGCAGCGACGAGTTCCGGCATCGCGGTCATCTGCACCTTCAGTGCAAGCACCGCACCGATGGCGCTCCCGATGAGGGCGCCGACGATGATCACCCACCAGAGAGCGGTCAGTCCGTTGTCTTGTCGTGCCTGGTCGAAGACGTAGACGATCGTTACGACGATCGCCAGACCCATGCCGATCGCGGCGATCTGGTTGCCGCGGCGTGCCGTTCTCGGTGAGCCGAGGCCACGAAGGCCGAGGATGAAGAGGACGCCTGCCGCGAGGTAGAGGAGGGCGATCATTTCTTCACCACCGGCTTCTTCTTGAACATCTCGAGCATGCGGTCGGTCACGAGGAAGCCGCCCGCCACGTTGATCATGGCGAACACCATGGCGAGGATGCCGAGGATGATCGCGAAGGTCCCGTCAGCGAAGGCTGCCGCGATGATCGCTCCGACGATCGTGATGCCGGAGATCGCGTTCGCCCCCGACATGAGCGGCGTGTGCAACGTCGGCGGAACCTTCGAGATGACCTCGAAGCCGATGAAGGCTGCGAGGACGAATACGACGATCCCCTGGATGAATTCGGGACTCACGAGGCCTCCTCTTCCAGGCCCATGGCCGTTCGGGTGCGGGGGTGAACGATTTGACCCTGGTGGGTGATCGTCGCAGGACCGGCGACCTCGTCTTCGAGATCGACGGCGAAACCGTCTTCGGTGCGCCAGCGACCGACGAGTTCCTGCAGGTTGCGTGCGTACATGCG
>JAUXCV010000300.1 GCA_030618675.1 Acidimicrobiia bacterium
ATCTGTCGGGTCCGTATCGCAACGTGTTCGACACCATGTTGCCCGCCGCTGTCCAGGTCGCCGACCCGTTTCACGTCGTGAAGGTGCGCCACGAGGCGCTGCGTGTTCGGAGGCGGGTGAGAGGCCCGCCTCTCCGGCCTGTCGCAGCAGGTCGGTGAAGTTGAGGGCAGCCTGATCCCAGAGGTGTGGGTGAGGGCGGGAAGCAGCCCTGACAAAGCCGGGGCGTGTCAGTACTGCCAGATGGCAGCGTGCCCGGCAAACAAGGCAGAGAGGTGTAACGAAAGTGAACCAGTGGTTGAACCCGCTCAAGGGTGAAACCGGCTCGAACCTGGCGGATATGGGCCGGGCAACAGTGCGCGTCGATCTCTATTTACGAGAGCGACGACTCCGAAACCGGCTATTGATGCCGGTGGGGAGGCCATCATTGCAGTACTGCGGTTTCGATGATGGCGAGGCTGTAGCGGCAAAGCTGGGCGCCGATCCTGCCAACCGACACGCAGTGAACGTGGGAACCCGGTCGGAGCCGCCCATCCCTCCCAGCTCCCAGTTGGGTGGCGGGCAGGCGCACCGTCAGCTGATGGCCCCGGCTGGGGGCGGAGGGTCCGTAGTAGTCCGAGTCGGGGAAAGCCCGATACATGGCGAAGGGACCCAGCGAGTCCGCAGCCGCTGTGATGGAATGCCAGGAGTCCGCTGGTGAATACCGGCGATCCGTTGCTGCCGAGCCTCGACGAGGCCCAGGCACGGGTACTGGGTATCCAGACCAAGCTGCACCAATGGGCCGGCGACGATGATGATCGCCGGTTCGATGACCTGTTCAACCTTGTCTGTGACCCGGCGTTCCTCGTTGTTGCGTGGAACCGGGTCAGGGGGAATCGAGGAGCACGATCCGCTGGTGTCGATGGGATCGCACCGCGATCTGTCGTCTTCGCCGATTCGATGCTGTTGGGGCTACGAGCCGAGCTCAAGGCCCGAACATTCGAACCGCTCCCGGTCAAGGAGCGGATGATCCCGAAGACGTCGGGCAAGTTTCGTCGTCTCGGGATCCCCGCTGTGCGGGACCGGATTGTGCAAGCCAGCTTGAAGCTGGTCCTCGAACCCATCTTCGAAGCGGACTTCCACCCATGTAGCTATGGGTTCCGTCCGCGTCGTCGACCCCATGACGCCATCGCTGAGATCCACATGCTGGCATCCAACCGCTACGAGTGGGTGCTCGAAGGTGACATCGAAGCGTGCTTCGACGAGATCTCGCATCCGGCCCTCATGGACCGGATTCGGGGACGAATCGGAGACAAACGCGTTCTGCGGTTGATCAAAGCGTTTCTATGTGCCGGTGTCCTCTCCGAGGACGGCGTCACCCGAGACACCAAGATGGGCACACCCCAGGGCGGTATCTTGTCGCCGCTGCTGGCCAACATTGCGCTCTCGGTCCTCGACGATCATTTCGCCGAGGCGTGGGAGCGTGACATGGCCACCCGAACCCAAAGGGCAACCCGCCGCAGCCACGGCGACGCCACCTACCGGCTCATCCGGTATGCGGACGATTTCGTGGTCATGGTGGCGGGCGCCGAGGCACACGCCGAGGGCCTGCGAGGAGAGGTCGCAGCAGTGCTCGCACCGATGGGCCTCCGCCTGTCGGAGCACAAGACAATGACCGCCCACATCGACGAGGGGTTCGAGTTCCTGGGGTTCCGCATCCAGCGGCAACAACAGCAAGGCTCGAACCGTCGATACGTCTACACCTGGCCCTCGAAGAAGTCATTGGCTTCGATCAGAGCCAAGGTCAAGACGATCACCAGAATGGGTACGAACCAGCCCCTGTCCGAACTGCTCCGCCGCATCAACCAGGTGCTGCGGGGCTGGACCAACTACTTCCGGCACGGCGTGTCGTCGCGGACCTTCGCTCACCTGGGCCAGTTCACCTGGCTGCGGGTCGTGCAATGGCTCAGGCGAAAACACAAACGTGCCACCTGGAAATGGTTGAAACGACGCTACCTGGCCAACTCGTGGTGGCCAGAGCACGACGGTGCCGCACTCTTCAACTGCGGAACGGTTCCGGTCACCCGGTATCGCTACCGCGGAGCAAAGATTCCGACACCGTGGGACCAGATCACCACCGACAATTGAGCCAATTGGCACGGACTCGTGGAGAGCCGGATGCGGTGGAAGCCGCACGTCCGGTTCGGGAGACGGGCCGGAGAAACCCGCCAGCAGAAACGCAGGCAAGGCGCTCCGGCCCGATCTCACTTGGCGAACACGAAGGTTGATGAGACCCGCCGGCGGGTCCAGAACGAGACGATGGGGCACCGAGGCCGCAAAGACGACCCCTTGTATCGGATCCGACGGCTCCTCACGAAGGCTGATGAACGGCTCACCGACAAGGGCCGGACGAAGCTCGTCGGTCTCCTCGATGCCGGCGACCCTCGTGGTGAAGTGCGCACGGCGTGGCACGCCAAAGAAGTCGTCCGTCAGATCTACACCCACACCGACCCAGATCTCGCTATCGAGCATGTCGAACGGGTCGGCCGGGATCTCCAAGACGATTCGTGTCCACCAGAGGTCCGGTCACTGGGCCGCACGATCATCCGATGGAAAGATCAGATTGCTGCGTGGCACCAGGCTCACGTCTCGAACGGACCCACCGAAGCAGCCAACAACCTGATCAAACGTGTCAAACGGGTCGCGTTCGGATTCCGACGGTTCCGCAACTACCGGATCCGCACGTTGCTCTACGCCGGGAGACCCAACTGGGACCTACTCGCCACCATCACACCCCGCTGAAATCCGAAGTGCC
>JAUXCV010000105.1 GCA_030618675.1 Acidimicrobiia bacterium
GGGCATCCCGAGAAGCAGATCATCATCAGTCGCGAGCGCGGCTACCACGGAACGAACTACGGTGGCACGTCGATCCAGGGCATCGCTCCCAACCGTGAAGGATTCGGGTCGCTCGTCCCCGACATCATCAACGTAGTGGCCGACGACGATGAAGCGATGAAGCGGATCTTCGCCGAGCACGGGGACGAGATCGCCGCCGTCATCACCGAACCGATCCAGGGCGCCGGTGGTGTCTGGCCTCCACCGGATGGTTATCTCTCTCATCTGCGAGATCTCTGTGATGCTTACGGAGCGTTCCTCATCCACGACGAGGTGATCACGGGGTTCGGACGGACCGGAGAGTGGTTCGCCAGCCAGTTCTACGGCGTCACGCCCGATATGATCATCTTCGCCAAGGGCGTGACATCGGGGTACGTGCCGCTCTCCGGTGTGATTATCGGTCCGGCCGTCCAGCGGTGTCTCGAAACGAACGACGACTTCATCCTTCGTACCGGCTACACGTTCTCCGGCCACCCCCTTGCGTGTGTAGCCGCCCTCAAGTGCATCGAGATCCAGGAGCGCGAAGGTCTCCTCGATCGGGCAACCGAGATAGGAGTCCGGTTGTCGACCGGGTTGAAGGCGCTACGGGATGAAGGGCTGCTGGTCGACGTACGGGGCGAAGGCGCCGTGTGGGGCATCAGCGTCCCCGAAGGGGTCGATATCGTTGCAACCCGGAACGCTCTACTCAGCGTGGGAGTGATCATCCGCCCGATCCCTCCGAATCACCTCACCCTGTGTCCGCCGCTCGTCATCACCGACGACCAGATCGACCAGATCGTCGATTCGATCGGCACGGTTTTGCGCTCATGAGTCGGACCAACGAAACTCGAAGGTGGTCGGTCCAACCGAAGACGGACATGCTTCCAGGAGGATGACGATGATCATCGGGGCACCCAAGGAAATCAAGAACGCGGAGCGAAGGGTCGGCCTCACGCCCGGGAGCGTGCGGGAGCTCGTTGATCGCGGCCATGAGGTCATCGTCGAGACATCTGCCGGAAAAGGCATCGGAGCGTCGGACGATGACTACGTCGCGGCCGGAGCCCGCATCGGGAACGTCGATGACGTGTGGAACGAGAGCGAGTTGATCGTCAAGGTCAAGGAGCCGCAGGCCGTCGAGCGTGCCCGTTTGCGACCCGATCAGACGCTGTTCACCTACCTGCACCTCGCACCGGATCCAGATCAGACACGTGAACTCGTCGACAGCGGGGCCACCTGTATCGCATACGAGACGGTGACGGACGACCAGAGTGGCCTGCCGTTGCTGGCACCCATGTCACAGGTGGCCGGACGTATGTCGGTACAGGCAGGGGCTCACTGCCTGGAGGCGCCGAACGGTGGCGCGGGGCTGCTGCTCGGTGGCGTCCCCGGAGTTCATTCCGCCAAGGTCGTGGTGATCGGCGGAGGTGTCGTCGGAGAGAACGCCATCGAGATGGCCGTCGGTTTGGGCGCATCCGTGACCGTGCTGGACCGCGACGTCAACGTACTCGACCGTCTCGCGCGTCGTTTCGGCACCGTGCTGGAAACCGTGTACTCGACAACATCGTCTCTCGAGGAGTTGGCACTCGACGCGGATCTCGTGATCGGTGCGGTCCTCGTCAAGGGTGACCGGGCCCCCCGGCTCGTCACGGCCGACATGGTGAAGCAGATGCGCCCGGGTTCGGTGCTGGTGGACGTCGCCATCGACCAGGGGGGATGCTTCGAGACCTCCCGGCCCACCACCCATGAGAACCCGACCTACGTGGTCGACAACGTCGTCCACTACTGCGTGGCCAACATGCCCGGTGCCGTTCCGAAGACGTCAACGTACGCGCTCAACAACGCCACGCTGCCGTTCACGCTGGCCCTTGCCGACAAGGGAGTGAAGCAAGCGCTCCTCGACGACCCGCACTTCCTCGGCGGCCTCAACGTGTGCGGAGGAGCCGTGACGGAAGAACACGTTGCAGTCGCGTTGGGTTACGAATACGTCGAGCCGGCAACGGCCCTTCAGGCTGAGTAGACCAGTAGATCAGTAGATCAGAGGGTCTGTGGATGTGCCTACTCGGTGTCTCTGTAGGCGGGTAGACCCTCGATGGCGCAGGCTTCTGCTGCGATCTCACCGAGCCGACTCCGATCGGCCAGAAGCGCTCTCAGCATGAAGTCGGCGGTCCGTGTGGGCCGTTGTGCCGGCAGTTCCTCACCAAGCGAGCGCTCCCGGATCGTCTCCAACATGAGGCCAGAGACGGCCTGGCGGGCGAAGCTGACCTCGATCTCGATGAACTCGCCTGCAGCGATGGCTTGCCGGATAATGTCGGCAACGGCGACGTAGAGATCGTCCGCAGTCTGACCCCACGGTTCGAATTCGTCATCCAGCAGCACGTCGCTGGTGAAGATGCTCCTGAGGTCATACGGGGAGTCCATGAGATACCGGAAGTCCTCGACGAGGAACCGGTAGAGCCGTGCGGCCGGACTCCCCCCGGCGCGAGCCAGATACTCGGCCACTGCGGCAGAGTCGTCGAGGGAGTAACTGAGCAACTCCTGGAAGATCGCCTGCTTGGTCGGGAAGTGATGGAACAGTGAAGGCTGCCGTATGCCGACCGCCTTCGCGATATCGCGAGTCGAGCTTCCGTAGTAGCCGCGAGCCGCGAAAAGATGGGACGACTCGCGCAGGATCCGCTCACGAGTCGTGATCGATTCTTCAGTCGTCAATGCCTTGGCAACACTCACGGCATCAGCCTAACGCCCGACGAGATCGCGGCCCTGCGTTGTCGCCGGCGCTCCTCCGCGTCCCCTCGTCTTGCCGGGGGGACGGTCTTCATCCTCTCCCACGAAGCCTGAATCCACGGCTTGTGAGTGGGTTGATTGGCGGGATCTCATGGTGGGGCCGGGATTCGAGGGTTTGGCGCTGTTCACGATCTGGGTGAAGGTGCGAGCGGCGCTCTCTGACACTCTCCCTCGCCGACGAAGGAGGTGGGGGAGATGCCCGGCAGGGCAGAGACACCCCTTGTTCGTAATTGTCAAGCGGCGATCGCTTCGATGGCGGGTTGTCGGTGTGCCCATGCGATATCTTCGTTGTAGGCGGCGTGGTGTTCGAGACAGCCGTGCAGGATCCCGACGAGCCTGTTCGCTAATGCTCGTAGGGCTTTGCGATGGTGGTCGCCTCTGGCTCTGCGTTCGTCGTAGTAGATGCGGGAGCCGTTGCTGGCTCTCAGCGACGTGAATGCCCAGCGGAGCGCAGCGTCTTTGAGCCGGTCGTTGCCGATGTAGCGTGCGGTGACGGTTTTGGTGTTCCCTGACGCTCTGGTCAACGGCGACGTTCCTGCATAGTTTCTGCGAGACTTCGCGGTGGCATAGCGGTTCGGATCGTCTCCGAACTCGCCGAGTATCCGGGCGCCGAGCACATCTGCGAGTCCTGGCATTGACAGGTAGATGGCGGCGTCCGGGTGCGCGTGGAACGCTTCTGCGAGTTCTGTTTCCAACTCGGCGATCTGGGTGTCGATTGTTGCAATGACCGCCAGGATCGCTGTGGCGGCGGTTCCGAATCCTTCTTCGAGCTTCGGGGCTGTTGTGAGATGGCGGGTGCGGAGCACGTCTTGGATCTCGACGGTTCGCCGGTCCAGGTTCCGTTGTCGGCCGCCCTTCTTGAGCGCTGCACGGATCTGGGGTTTGGTGAGCCGGGCGCCCGCCGTGGGTGTTGGTGCTGCGGCCAGTACAGCAATAGCGTCGCGGTGTGCCAGATCCTTGAACGCTTCGAACGCTGCGGGGTAGTACTCGCGCATCATCGACCGGAGCCGGTTCGCATGCCGACGCATTTCCCACACCATCGTCTGATGCGTCCGGGCCAGCACCTTGATCGTCTCTGCTTCGGGCGTGTCCCCGGCGACCTGACGGTGGAGGTGCCGGTCGGTGCGGACCAGATCGGCGAGCATCTTCGCGTCGCCACGATCCGATTTCGCACCCGACACGTGGTGCCGATCCCGATACCTCGACGCAGCAAACGGGTTGATCACATACACCTGATAACCGGCTGCGACCAGGGCATGGACCCATAAGCCTCGATCCGTCTCGATCCCGACAACCACCTCGGAGGGATCCGACACGAACCCGCTCACCAACCCATGGAACTCGGATACGCCTTCGATGCCCTCGGACAACCGCCGATACGCCACCTGGCCGCCGGTCTCGTCCATTATCCACACGTCGTGATGGGCCTCGGCCCAGTCATTGCCTACAAAGATCATTGCTCCTTCTCCTTCCAACACCGACACGGCCTTGTTGAGCCGAAGGGAACCTGGCGAAGTCCTAATGGATCAGTGCTCGATGGCACGACACCCCAACAGTGCTCCAGGTCTCCTCCCTCACCGGCCGGCCGGGGCACGATCTCTGCCTAGGAATCAAACGTTCCAGGGGGCGCCAGTGCTCACCGGCCGGCGGCTCAGGAACCAGCCTGCCATAACAGGCTGCTACACCCCCATTAGGGGGCCGCTGGATGGCGTTGTCCTGCGGAGGAATGCCACCCAGTCGTCGCTGCGCTCCTCCGCGTCCCCCCGTCCTTCGGCCGAGGGGACATGTGGAGAGGCGCCGATCTCTCCAGAGTCCGTGGATTGAGGCGCAGCGTGGGGGAGATGGCCGGCTGGCCAGAGGGGGCCGCCTTGACACCATCGATCTCGGATGCAGCTGCCCCCCTGCCAACTCGTCGGTGCCCCCCCTGCTCGTCGCAAGCTCCTCGCGTCCCCCCGGCTGCGTCGGGGGGACATGTTGGGAGACGCTCGTTCTCCTCAGAAACCGTGGATTGAAGCTGAGGGGAGGGAAGAAGACGTCACGCGCCGCATGCATCCATCCCAGTTCCCACACTCATGTATGCACCTATCCGCTGATCTTCTGAGTACAAGGGAGCGCTAGCCGCCGTACTTTCCTTTTAGGACCGCCGCTAGAGCGACTGCACCACCGGCGAGAAATGTGGTGGCGAGGGCTGCTGCGACCGAGAAGAACATCCAGGCGAGAACGATGACGATAGTGGCAACCAGGGCCACCGCAGGGCCGTTGATCCGATCCATTCCATCTCCCTGTCTGGCGCCTGCGGCGCCGTAGTCCGTAGGGACTCCTCCCGCTCTACTCCGCTACTCGGCTACCCAGCTACTCCGCTACTGCGCTATCCACGATCAAAGACCCAGACCTCTTCCAATGATCTCCTTCATGATCTCGGTGGTTCCTCCGTAGATCGTCTGGACCCTGGCATCCAGGTAGGCCTGCGCGATCGGGTACTCCGCCATGTAACCGTATCCGCCATGCATCTGCACGCCTGCATCGACGACCCGGCGGAGCATCTCCGTCGTCCACCACTTCGCCTCCGCGGCTTGCTCGATCGTCAGCATGCCCGCCACGTGTTCCGCCAGGAGACGATCAACGAACACGCGGCCGATGTCGATCTCGGTCTTCAACTCGGCGAGGACGAACCGATTGTGCTGGAAGCGGCCGATAGGGCGGCCGAACGCCGTTCGCTCCCTCGCGTACTCGATCGTCAATGACAGAGCCTCCTCGGCGGCGGCTACCGCCCCGATCGCGATGCTGAGGCGTTCCTGCGGGAGGTTGCCGATGAGTTGCATGAAACCCATTCCCTCCGAGCCGAGACGATTCGCGATGGGGACCCGGACATCGGAGAAGAACATCTCCGCCGTGTCCTGAGCGTGCATCCCGATCTTGTCGAGGTTCCGACCCTTCTCGAAACCGTCCATGCCTTCTTCGATGACGAGGAGCGTGAGGCCCCCGTGAGGGTCCGGCCCGGTCCGGGCGACGATGATCACGACGTCGGCGTTGATACCACTCGTGATGAACGTCTTCGAACCGTTGACGACGTAGTCACCGCCATCGAGCACGGCGGTCGTAGCGATCGCTGCCAGATCCGAGCCGGTATCGGGTTCGGTCATGGCGATCGCCGTCATGAGGTCGCCCGATACGAGCCCCGGGAACCATCGTTCTTGCTGCTCTTCGTTCGCGTATGAGATGAAGTATGGGATGCAGACATCGTTATGG
>JAUXCV010000167.1 GCA_030618675.1 Acidimicrobiia bacterium
CGGCGTGGAACATCCGTTGCTCGAACACCGTCCTCCTCGCCCGGTTCGATAGCGAGATAGGTAGCGGACTCGCTCATGTCGTAGGAGATGTGGAACGAGGGCAACGAACCGTCGACCCGCACGAGACCACCCGCGTCGAGACCACCCGGAGCGAACGCCGCTCCGATCTGGTCGGGCAGCGTGGCCGGTACCCGGGCGATCAGACCCGCCGAGACACCGGTGAGACGAGCTGCGAGCGCTGTGATGAATCCCGATCCGCCGACGGTCGCGTGCGACTCGCCGCGTATGTCGATCCGGTCGACGGACGGCGTTCCGACGACGATGAGCTTCGGGGCGTCCACCTCGGCACCGTACCACGGGGTCGATCCGCTTCGGAGTGTCGCGGCGACTCATTCCGCGGGCCGGCCGCAACGCATGCGAGGACTGCAACCCTGTGTACGCAACGCTAGGGGAGTCGGATCGTGAACAAGGCTCCCGTCCCCGGGCCGTCGGACTCGGCGGTGATCTCACCGTTGTGGGCATCGACGATGCTTCGAGCGATCGCCAGACCGATTCCCGTGCCGGCTCTGCCCGTCGTCGTGCCCCGGTAGAACCGATCGAAGACGTGCGAGAGCTCTTCGGGGGCGATGCCGTCGCCATCGTCTGTGATCGACACGACCGCGCCACCGGAATCCGCTTCGACGAGCACCACTACGTTCCCTTCCGGACGAGCATGCCCGAGTGCATTCCCGATCAGATTCGTGAGGACCTGTCCGATCCGGGCGGGGTCGACGGACACGACGACCGGGGTTCCCGACACTGTGAGCCCGATGTCGGCAGCTTCGAACTGCGGTCGGAGGCGATCGGCAATCTCCCCGGCCAGTCGGGCGATGTCCGTGTCCCGGCGATCGAGAGTGAGCGATCCTTCCTGAGCTCGCGAGAGGAGGGACAGATCGTCGACGAGCTTCCGCATGCGCCGGGTCTCTTCGGTGACCGACGCGAGCATCTCCTCGTCGGTGAACACACCGTCGGTCGCTCCCTCGACGTAGCCGTCGATCGATGTCAACGGGGTTCGGAGCTCATGGGTCACGTCGGAGATCAGCTGTGCTCTGCTGATCTCTGTTGACTCAAGGGCGGCGGCGAGGGCGTTGACATCCCGGGCGAGTCCAGCGAGTTCCTCGATGGACGGTTCGGCAACCCGCTCGGAGTAGTTCCCTTCCGACAGCGAGTGAGTTGTCGATCGGATGGCGTCGACCGGTCGTGTCAGCAGCCGGGTCACGATCCATGCAACGATGGCTGCTGCCACGGCACCAGCGATGATCGAGATGAGCAGCGCTGTGTCGACCGAGCTTTCGAATGTTGCGACGACTTCGTGACTCCAGCGGGCGGATCCCTGGGGTCCACCCGGCGATCCGGAGCCCTGGATTCGTCGTCCGAACACCTCAGGTGCGAGGAGTCGGAACGTGATGATGAAGGTCCCCGTAGCGGTGCCGATCGCAAGGAGATGAGATAGGAGCAGCCGGGGTCCAAGGCTGCGGAACAACTTCACGACGGATCCACGAAGCGGTAACCGACACCCCGTACGGTCGCGATGAATCGGGGATCGACGGGGTCATCGCCGATCTTCTGACGGATCTTGCGGACGTGAACGTCGACAAGGCGCTCGTCGCCGAAGAAGTCCCACCCCCAGACCTTCTCGATGAGCTGTCCACGGCTGTAGACGCGACCGGGTGATGCAGCGAGCGCTCCGAGGAGGTCGAATTCGAGTGCCGTCAGATCGATGGGTGTTCCATCCACGGTGACGACCCGGGTGGCTTCGTCCAGCGTGAGCGATCCGACGGTGATGCGGTCGGTTTCCGACTGGTTGCCCTGTCGGCTTCGTCGCAGAACGGCCTTGACTCGCGCAACGAGTTCTCTCGCGCTGAACGGTTTCGTGACGTAGTCATCAGCACCGACCGAGAGGCCGATGAGCTTGTCCGTCTCCTCGCTGCGGGCCGTCAACATGATCACGTAGACGTCCGATTTCGTCCTGATCTGGCGGAGCGCCTCGATGCCGTCGAAGCCGGGCAGCATCACATCGAGGATGATGACGTCCGGATCGAGGCGTTCGGTCATCTCGACGGCCGATGGCCCGTCAACGGCTTCAGAGACTTCGAAGCCCTCCTGCTGGAGATAGGAGGTGACGATCTTCCGGATCTTCGGTTCGTCGTCGACGACGAGGATGCGTGACATGGTGGAATCGTAGAAGGGGACGACCCGCAGTTGTGCGGGTCGTCCCCTCCCCGGCTGCGGGGTCAGCCGTTCTTGCCGTGGGGGCCGTTCCCGGTGGCGCCACCATCGTTCGTGCATTCACCGTCGTTGGGGCAGTCGCCCGACGGCGCGGCTCCGGCGTTCCCCTTCGGGGCGTCGTCGGTCTGTCCGTGACGATGGCCTTCACCATCACCGACCGGTTCACTCTGAGGCTCACCGTCACCGGCGCGGGTCTGGACTTGACTCTGGTCGCCGCTCTGAGTCCTGGTAGCAACCCGGGTCGTGTCGGCCACCTGGGTCTGATTGGTCACCTGAGCCCGGGTGCGCTCCTGGATCGGCTCTTCGCCTTCCGGGATTCCGGTCTCGGCGTGGACCATCTCCCGTACGCGGACCTGGTTCTGGGTCTGCACCGCTTCTGACGGGGCCTCGTCGAGTCGCTGACGGGCTTCAACCTGCATCTGCCTGTTCAGTTCGAGCGGCTCGTGGGTCTCGAACTGCAGTTGCTCGGCGGTGACCGGCGGGACCGTATCGGCGTTCATGCTCTGGGAGAACCCAAGCGCGGCGACGGGGATCCCGACGACGAGGAGTGCCGTTGCGGCACCAAGGACGATTGTTCGGATCATCGCGTTCCTTTCTGACGATGCCCACATGCAACCGCGACCGTATGAAGGCTGACCGGCAAGAACTGTGAAGATTCGATGAAGCCGCGGGACTCACCATTCCGCGGGCTGTCGGCACCATATAGGACGCTACCAACCCTGGGTATGGGGTCTTCTTCATTCTGCGGGCTGTTGGCACCATATAGGAGGCTGTCAACCCTGGGTATGGGGTCTAGGTGTGGATCTCGAGGATGTCGCCGTCTTCGACGACGTGGTCTTTGCCGACCTGTTGGCCGTCGTACGAGCCGCGTCCCCAGATGCGGGCATGGCGGAACGAAGCGGCAAGGTCCCGGTGCACGAGCAGGGCGACGTCGTCGACCGTGGCCCCGTGACGGACCGTATACGGGCGGTCCTTGTCAGCGTCTTTCCCCGGCACCTTCGTGTACACGCGAACGATGTCGAGGTTCCGGAAGAGCCATGGCCCGATCTGGTCGAGGCCATCACCCGTGGTCGCCGACACCGCGACTGTGGGGAAGTGAAGGTCGCCGAGTTCCCGGCAAACGGCAAGATCGCCCTCGATGTCCGGAATCACATCGGCCTTGTTCGCGATGAGCAGCGTCGGAATGCGGATGGCGAACGGGTCGTCGTCCGGCGCGTGATCTGAGTCCCAGTTTCCGACGAGCGTGACCCGCCGCTCTTCGAGGATCTCTCGCACCAACACGATCTGCTCGACGCAACCGGGCTGGCTGAGATCTATGACGAAGAGTGCGCCGTCGGCCGACTGAAGCGTGTTCCCGATCCACGGAATCGGGTGCAGATTGGAGATCGGTGGAAGATCGACGAGTTGGATCGAGGCGTCATCGACGTTCAGCATCCCCGGTTCCGGGTACTGGGTGGTGAACGGATACGAGCCGACGTCCGAGTGTGAACCGGTGAGCGCCGCATGCAGGGTCGACTTGCCCGTGTTGGGCGGCCCGAGGATCGCCACCTGCGCCGCACCATCGGGATGGATGAACGTCGCGGGTCCGGTCCGCACGCCGCCCTTCGAGGGCCCGGTGAGTTCAGCTTTCAGATCTTTGATCTTCGTCTTGATCTCAGCCCGGAGGTGCTCGGTGCCCTTGTGCTTCGGGATCGTCCGGTGCATGAGTTGCAGCAACTCGAGGCGCTCCTGCGGATCCCGTGCTCGCCTGTAGGCGGCTTCGGCCTTCTTGTAGTCGGGTGTCAGATTTGCCGGCATGGTCCCATTGTGCCCGCTGAGCACGGCAGATGTCACGGGCCGGAGGACCCTTCGTGTCGAAAGGCGAGACGGCAGACCACTCGGCAGTCGGGGAAAGCCCCTATTCGACGTTCTGGAGGAGTGCTGTACATTTGGTGTGAGGAGGATCGACGAGAGTCACCCTCGTTATCGATCAGAAGGCTGCTCTGTGAGCATGTTTCGCGTCGGGGCCGGCATCGAACTAACCGGGGACCGCCTGTTCACGCACCGTGTGCGGCGCCTCGTCGCGATCAGTGCCGTGGCGCTCGGCGTGATCTGGGGTCTGGCGTTCGTCGAGGAGGCTTCGGTCTGGATCCTTGTGTTGCTCGCCGCCGGATGGGTGGCGATGCCGGTGATTCTCGCCGCGAGCCTGCGTCGGCCCTCGCTGCGCTATGCACTCGTCGTGCCTGTCGGTGCCGTGTCCGTCGGGTTGGTCGGCATGGTGATGGCCGCTCCAGAAGAGACGGTGACGGGATGGA
>JAUXCV010000374.1 GCA_030618675.1 Acidimicrobiia bacterium
ATCCGGGAGTCGGATCGACTCTGGGAGGCCATCGACGGCGAACGGCAGGGGACCGGCCTGGACGAACGAACGATGGGATCCCTCTACAACGCCGCCGTCGGCCTCCAGGTTCGGCGACCCGAGCACATCGAATACGCCGACGTGAGCGAACGGGTCGCCACCTCCGACCTGAAGAAGCTCGTCGAGACCGGACTCCTTCGAGCCGTTGGCGATCGGCGCGGCCGCTACTACGTGGCGAGTGAGCGTCTGCAGGACCTCAACCGGCGAATCCAGGAGGAACGGAGGCCGATCCCGGATCCGTTTGTCGACACGGGCTGAGCCCACACCGTTGACGCTGTTCGGTCTTGGGCCGCGGATGGGCCGTGAGAGATTGAGAATCGCCGGGAAGTGGCGCGAACTGCTGAGAACCAAGAACCCAAGTCTGACAACGGATACCGCTGAATCCGCAAGTCGGCATGCATCCCCCGCATTGGCTACGGATCAGGAGGTTGGGGGTTCGAGTCCCTCCGGGCGTGCCAGCAGACCCCTTGCACTGCAAGGGGTCTTTGCATGTTCGGCGACACCGGGCAGAGAGCTCCAGAGCGGCACCTGGACGGCTGCTTGGCGGACCGCTCGCACGGGGGAGACAGATCTTTCCCCCGGGAGCCTTCCGAAAGGCGTCTTGACACACACCGTCCTCAACTAAAGGAATCGACGGTTGGCTTTAATTAGCCTATCGTGTGGGCAAACCACCTTTATCAGGAGAAGCATGCAGCCGGATGCCTTCACGTCCGAGGAACGGGGTGTGGTCCGCAAAGACCCCACGGGTTTCTGGGCCTTCCATCCGGAGCCGTTGCCTCGACGCCTCGACCTTCCCCAAGAGGTGGTGACACTGCTCGACGAGGCAACGGGGGCAGTGCATCGCCTCGGCGGCGTCGGGCGGCTGATTCCGAACCCGCACTTGCTCATTGGGCCGCACCTGCGGCTCGAGGCCGTCCTCAGTTCCCGCATCGAAGGGACCAAGACCGATGTTGGCCAGCTTCTCCGCTTCGAGGCCGGTCAGACACCGCCACCGGAGGAGGCCGACGACGCTCGGGAGGTCCAGAACTACGTCATAGCGATGGAACACGGCCTCACGCGCGTGCGCGGAGGGTTCCCAGTCTCAACCCGGCTCTTCCGTGAGATGCATGAGTTGCTGCTCTCCGGCGTCCGAGGGCAGCAACGACGACCCGGGGAGCTTCGAACGAGTCCGGTGTGGATTGGGGGCAGCACCCTCGACAACGCCGTGTTCGTACCGCCGCCACCCGATGCCATGAATGACGCTCTCAGCCACCTCGAGCGGTTCCTCCAGGAACGGGACATGCCCCTGCTTGTGCAATTGGCGCTCGCCCACTATCAGTTCGAGGCCATCCATCCGTTCCTCGACGGCAACGGCCGCATCGGTCGCTTACTTATTCCCGTGATGCTCGTGTTGCGCGGCGCGCTCCCGCAGCCTCTCCTCTATCTGTCCGCGTACTTCGAGCAGCACCGCAGCGAGTACTACGACCACCTGCTCTTCACCAGCCAGAAGGGTGACTTCGTGCCCTGGCTCAGCTTCTTCCTCCGCGGTGTCCGTCGGCAGGCTCGCGACGCGGAGGAGAGGACGGTTCGACTCGTCGAGTTGCAGCACGAGTTGCGCAACGAACTTCTCGAGGAAGGCCGTTCGAACTCCGTGATTCGTCTCGGTGAGTACCTCTTCTCCGTGCCGGTCATCACGGCTGCACGCGCCGAGGAGTTGATAGGCGTCACTCGCCCGACCGCTCATGCGGCCATCGACGCTCTCGTCGAACGAGGTGATCTGGTGGAGGTGACGGGACGCGACCGAGGCCGCATCTATGAAGCACCTCGAATCTTCGATGCCGTCTACGGTTCGGTCGAGATCCCGGATAGAGAGACCCAGCACCAAACGCCTCTCGACATGGAGGGTGATCGCTGAGTCTGGCCGATTCGCGAGCAGAAGAATCGGCGGGGACGGGCCCGTTGGCTACATGCGGTCCCGTTTCCGCCTGAGCGCGGTCTGGGCATGGGCGGCGGCGGTGACGTTGGTGTCCCCCGGATCGGTGATTCCGCTTCGCGGCCGACCCGGGGGACACCTGGAATGACGTCCTCTATGTCGACTCGGCGGATGCCACCGAATCGGTCCCGGCGGTGTTGTTCGCGAACGGCAGCGAGCGCCAGATCGCGGCCGCATGTTGGCTGAACCTTGCACGTCGCTCGCGGCGGTCGCGGGCTCGTGTCTCGACATTGTGTCGG
>JAUXCV010000019.1 GCA_030618675.1 Acidimicrobiia bacterium
AGGAGTGACTCGCGGCGACATCTGGCTGGCGAAGGTGGGACGGAAGTCCCGGCCCGTCCTTGTGCTGACACGCCCCGAGGTGATCGACGTTCGCCACCTCGTCGCCGTCGCGGAGATCACGACATCGGCTCGCGGCCTCGCCGCCGAAGTCGCCTTCGACCACGCCGTTTCCGGTCTTGACTGTGCCTCCGTCATCAACTGCGACGGCCTCCACACGATCGCACGATCCTCACTCACGACGCGGGTCGGGGTCGTGCGTGAGGACACGATGGACGACGTGTGCCGGGCGATCTCCTACGCCCTGGGCTGCTGAGTCGACCCGCTGCAGAGCCGTCAACGTCGAACGGGTCAGCACTCTGTGGCGTCCCGGAGCGCCCGGCACGCTGCTGCGAGCCTGACCGGCCCGAGCTTGACGATCCTCCGACGGAACGCCTGTCGCGGCAGCGTGTGGAGATTGTCGAAGTTGACGACGCTGTCGGTGGGGACGCCGTCCTCCTCAGGCGTGAGATCTACCTCGGACACGACTCCCCGACGGGTCCTGGTCAACGCCGCGACAACGATGGACCCGATGCGATCGGCCACCGGATCCCTGGTAACGATCAGGACCGGCCGATCACCGCCCGGCGTCGCAGCGAACCAGATCTCACCCCGCTGCATCGGCCCACTCCGACCAGTCTTCGGCCGGACCCCAATCTGCGATCTCCCCCAATGCCTGTTCGTCGGCGGTGAGGGGCGTGTCGAGCCATGCGTCCGTGTCTTCCTCCGCTCGAAGGCGCACGAGGTACCGGTGCAGCGCCTCTCGGAGGAACTCCGAGCGGTCGACCCCCAGGCGATCAGCCCACAGCGTCGCATCGGTTGCTTCCTGGGCGGCGACTCTGAAACTCAGCATTGTCATACCTTCACTCTATGTTGTATGACACCGGTGTCAAGGCAGCGAGTGGTACTACCACGGCCTCGACTCCATCCCGCGACCGTATCGGACGCCGGTGACACGAACTGAGGCGACCGAATCCGCACGGCGAGCGACGACTCCTCGAATGCGACGCTGAACCGTTGGACCGCCTCGCCCGGCGGCCCGTTACCCGACCACCCGGCGGTTGACGAAATCCTCGGTCTAGCCGTCGTTCGTGTGCTTTCATCGGCTGCAATGGATTTCATCGGCAGAGAGAGCGAACTCGATCAGCTCGCCACGGCGTTGGACTCAGCGTCGGACGGCAACGGGCGTTTCGTGGTAATCCGCGGAGAAGCCGGCATCGGCAAAACGGCTCTACTCAACTCATTCTGCGATAGCCGCGGAACGAACATCGACGTCCTTTTCGGAACCTGTGACGATCTGACCACGCAGCGACCCCTTCAGCCGCTCTACGCGATTGCGAACGACGCACCCGAGATCAGCGAATCTCTCGAAGCAGCCGATACGTTCGCGGTCGCAAGAACCCTCCTTGCCCGTCTGAACGGTCGTGGGGCGAGCACGGTGGTCGTCATCGACGATGCCCAGTGGGCCGACCAGGCGACGCTGGAGGTACTCAAGTACGTTGGGAGACGCATCGCAGATACGAAGGGGCTTCTCGTGGTACTCATCAGGGATGAAGACACGCCCGCTGAACACCCCTTGCGGAACGTCGTCGCCAGCGTGCCACCGGCGTCGGCCGTTCGCATCGCTCTTCAGCCGCTCGGCCTCGCTTCAGTGCAGACGGTTGCCGGCGAACACGATGCCGGTGAGCTTCAGGCGCTCACCGGCGGTAATCCGCTTCTCCTGAGCGAGTACCTCCGGTCGGAATCCGCCGTCCCCCTCTCAATCGAAGACCTGGTGCTCGCCCGATTGAACACGCTGAGTTCGAATGCTCGATCGATCGCTGAGTTCGTGGCGGTGTCGCCCGGATCATGCGAGCGGTCGCTCCTGGATGCATCGCTCAGCGTCACCCCGGGAGACCTCGATGAGTGCGAGCAGAGCGGACTCCTGGTCATCGCCGCCAACCAACTCTCTTTCCGACACGAATTGACTCGAAGAGCCGTTGAGCAGTCGCTTGGGGCGGGAACCCGGATTGCGCTCAATGGGGAAATCGCTCGAGAACTCGAGTCGGCGAATGCCGAAATTGCGAGGATTCTCCATCACGCGATCCTGGCCGGTGACGTCGATGCACTCAAGCGGCTATCGCCTCGAGCGGTTCAAAGGGCCGTCGCTTCCCGAAGCTATCGGGAGGCAATCCATCACCTGCAGGATCTCCAACCCTATTTGGAGCGACTCGATCCACCCACGCGAGCGGCAATGCTGGAGCTGTGGGCCGATGCGACCTCAGCGACCGGCGATGTTGCCACGTCCCTGGAGACGCGACTCGCCGCCGTTGAGGCGTATCGCGAACACGGCACGGCTGTGCAACTTGGGCGATGCATGCGCCCATTGGCGCTCCTGTATTGGCGCATGAAGCAACCCGAAGCGGCGAAAGCATCCGCGGAAGAAGCTGTTGCCGTACTCCAAGGCGATGAAGCCAACTGTTCCGAGTACGCCCTCGCCCTGGCGGACCAGGCGTTCGTGTTCTCGATGCACGGCGAACACGAGGAAGCTCGAACGGTCCTCGATGTCGCGGCCACCGCGATTGCCGACGTCGACGATCCCGGCCTCACAGCGCAACTGCTGGCAGTTCAGAGTTGGAGTGTTTCTTCAGACATGCAGGTAGAGGTCGCTCAGGCCGCGATCGCTCTGGGGAAGCAAGCAGGATCGGTCACAGCCGTGAGAACTGCCTCGGCGCTGCTCGTCCAGATGAGCTCGAAGTTGCCGCAAACGGAGAGAGACGAGGTGCTCTCACAAGCCTTGACGTTCGCTCAAGATCATGGGCTCGAAGATATCGCAGCTTTCGTCTATCTCGAGAAGTCCGATACGTACTGGCGATCGGGCGGCTTCGCCGCCGCCGAGGACGAGGCCCGTCTCGCCGCACAGATCTGGGACGACCTCAGTCAGAATCTTGCCGTCTCTCCGTTGCTGGCGATCGGTCTGAACCAGGCACGCCGGGGTTCGCCCCAGATGCTATCGACCCTTGCGGACGCAATCGATGCAGCCGCCGTCGGTGGGGGGCGAACAACACTGGGGGCCAATCCGGCGCTCGCAGAGGCCTACTGGCTGCACGGGAACACGCCGTTCGACGCGAATCGTTCGATCGCCGAACTGCGGATCCTCGCTGATGGCCTGTCACTAAATCCAGGGGAGGCTTGGTCGTGGGTCTGGATGTGGAAGCTCGGATTGGTGTCGACGATCGCCGGCCTCGAAGGGACCCCCGAAGGGCTCCTCGTCGGCGGCGACTGGAGAGGCGCGGCAGCCGCATGGGATGATCCCAGCACGCGGTACATGCGGGCCGTCGCCTTGAGTCATGGTGACTCGGACGCGAAGATCGAGGCTCTCACCCTGTTGGATGAGATGGACGCCGAACCGATGCGCAGACGGATCCACAGCGATCTGCGCGAAGCCGGTGTCAAGAACATCCCGAGTGGACCCAGATCGGCGACGCGGGAACATCCTGCGGGCCTGACTGCGAGGCAGGCCGACGTGATGGATCTGCTGGAACAGGGACTGACCAACCGGGAGATCGCCGATACGTTGTACATATCGTCCCGCACGGTTGAACACCACGTGGCTGCCATCTTCTCGAAGCTCGGCGCCTCTTCACGAGCCGAAGCAGTCGCCATCGCCGGGAATGCGAACGACGCTCCCCGGTGAAGAAGCGTCCGAGAGATCGCGTCGACGACGTCTGATCCTCCGGGCCGGCGCTTTCGGTCTGCGGCCGACCCGGAGGACACGTGGGATCAGGTCATCTCTGTCGCTTCGACGGACACCACCGATTCGGTCTCGGCGGGTCTGCTAGAGAACGAAAACGAGCGCCAGATGGCGGCCGCATATCGACTGAACCGTTCACGTCGCTGGCGACGGTCGCGGGCTCGCATCTCGACATGGAGTCGGGCCGTATCGCCGGACCCGACGCTGGGCTCGAGATTGCTCATGTGGGCTCGGATGTACTCGGGTGTGCTGTGCACGATGGACCTCTCCTTGGTCTCGTCGGTCTGTGGATCCAACGTATCGACCGGAGGCAGCGATGTCATCGGTAGCCGCTACACAGATAGAGGGCGGCAGCTACACAAACCCGTCGAGAGCGCTACCTAGGGAATCGAGGAGCTACCCATGTGGCGAACGAAGCACAGCAATCCGGAGAGCTGCACGTATCTCGCGTCAGCCGGACGATGGTTCCCGAGCGATTCGTGTCGGCGTCTCCCGTGGCGAGTGAGAACGCGTCCCGCCGGCAAGGTGCAACCGATCGCATCCCGGTGTTCTCATCCCGGCCTTCTAGCAGGGGCCCCGTCGGCTGCCCGCGCTAGTGCTGTGACCACAGACGTTCGCGCGGTTGGTGGTCATGCTGCTTTCCTGGTTGGTCGTCCCCATCGTTGTTGTTTCTCGGAGCGGACTCGTCTCCGTTCGCGTCGTTGGGCTTCAAGAACCTCAGGGTCACGGGCGTTGGCGTTACGCCACCGCAGATAGGCGTGAAGCCGACGGGTCAACACGACATGGTTCGGGTGGTTCGAGTTGTTCAACACGAACTCCGCAACGGACCGAAATGCGCCTCGATCGGGTTCGCCCATGACGTGTACGTCGGTGTGAAGCACAACTCGACCCGGTTACGTTCCGCCCACCGTCGAATCGTGACCCCTTTGTGTGCCGACAGGTTGTCCAAGATCACATAGATCGGTTCACCATCAGGACGCGCTGCGCGGATCGACCGCAGAGCTTTGAGCGTGTTGACAGCGGATTTGCGATGCCGAACGACACCCCACATCGTGTCGTCGCCGATCGAGTAGCAGCCATGGAACTGGCGGACGCCATGGAGCTTGTGATAGTTCGCTGGCTGACGCTGCGGCCTGGTTACGGGCGCCCACCCGGATCCCTGGGTCGGACGGATCTGTAGTGGCCCGAACTCGTCGAACGCGAACGTCCGATCCGGATACTCGCCGATGACGTGATCGATCCGATCCAGCTTGGCGTCACGATCCGGATCGTTGGACTCCTTCCACGTCTTCGTCCGCTGGAACGTCACCCCGTTCGCCCCAAGGATCTGACGCAGCCGCTCCCGACCGATCTCCACGACATGGTCTTCGTTGTCGTTGAGGTATCTGACGAGCTTGCGGATACTCCACCGGGTGAACGGTTCACCGAGGGTCTCGGGTCGAGTCGTGGCCGTCTCGACAATGAACTCGACGTCGTCAGTCGTGATCAGGCGGGGACGGCCACCGCCCACTAAGGGTCCAACGAAGCCATCCCTTCCTCGTTGAACCGGTGGATCATCTCCCTCACCCGGTCCTCAGACGTCGCCACCAACCGGGCGATCACCGGCACAGTGTTCCCACCCGCCGAAGCGTGCACCGCCACAGCCCGACGCCACTTCACATGCGACTTGTCGGTCTTGCCGCCTCCACGACGCACAATCCGCTGGAGCTGCCGGCCCTCCTCAACGCTCAACCGACGCACCCGAACCCGTTTCGACATCCACGCCTCCTTGATCGAACACACGCGCGACGCGACAAGGATGCGCGATTCTGTCAACCAAGCCAAGGACCCCCAACGTACGTGGTCACAGCACTAGTCGTCGGGCTCAGAACGTCAACCATCCAAGGATCTGCTCGCGGGCCGCGGGATTCGCGAAATAGCCCGAGTGGTCCACACCTGCGTTCACTCCGAACTCGAGGCGAGGAAGGATCGGGAATCGATCGGACCCGTTCTCCTGATATGGACTCGCCGCCGGAACGACCAGGTCGTTGGGCTCCTTGAAGATCTTGTCCATCAACCGATCGGCCGCATAGCGCTTCCAACCAGCATTCGTCGGCTCGAAATCGCTCGAGAGAGCGAAGTAGCGGCCGCCCTGCTCCGCCCGGGCGTTGAGTTCAGAGAGGAAGTCACCTTCGGGCCGCATCGACTGCAGGCCGTCGAGTCCGTTGAGAACGCCGGTCGACACGAGCTTCGCGACGGTGATGACCGCATCGAGAGCATCGGTGACGAAGTTCGTCGGGATGAAGTTGATGAGGTTGGTATACGAGTCGACGAAGTCTCCCATGTACTTCGCGTTGGTCAGAATCGTTCCGTTGTTCGGCGCCGCACCGAAGATGACCTTGTCGACCTGGATCCGACGGTCACCGAGGTCGAATTCGTCGATGCGTTCGGCGAGGACGCGGCTCACCAGACCGCCGCGCGAGTGGCAGATGATGTCGAGATCGAGGTTGATCCCCTCGGGTAGGTGCTCGACGAACCACGCCACGTTGTCCATGGGATCGTCACACAGCGTGAAGTGATCGAAGGCGAACACCCGCCCTCCGTAGATCTCGTGGAGATCCCCGACTAACGACTTGGAGAGTCCGCCGAATCCGGCATGCGCTCTCGAGAAGGTCCCGTGGACCATGAGCAGGGATCGACCGGATCCCATGAGGTCCCAGGCGGGTGAGTCGGCGTTCGGTGACGCGTAGTCTTCCTCGGTGAAGGAGCGGAATCGGTAGGGGCGCTTCGTCTCCTCCCAGCGGCGGGCGAAGAACTCGCCGACGAGTCCGAACACGGGATCCAGGAGGGGGAACACGACGATCCCGATGATCTTCTTCGCGACCGCCCCGAACGCCCCGCGTCCGGTGCCGTCGTCTGTACCGGGAGCGACGGCGCGGGGTACGACGAAGGTCCGTGTCGCGCCACCGCGGGTAGTGTCGAGGGCGCCGGATTCGTCGCGCGCGTAGCTCCAGGTCGTCACACCGCTTTCGTCGGTGTACACGAGGATCTGACCCCAGTCGGCTCCAGGGTCCGGGACGTCGAGCACCATCGCCGGCTCGTCGTAGTGGGTGGCCCGCGTCCCGACCGGCGAGGCGTCCGGCTCCTCATACGTGTCGCTCAACTCGAGGATGAGTTGCGTCTCGACGTGCTGCCCCTCGAAGGCCTCGGCGAGTGCGTCGGTCCATCCGGAAGCGGCCCTCGTCCCCACCTCACCCGGCAGATAGGCATCGACCCGCCCCGACAGTCCGGGAGTTTGAATCGTGATCCCTTCGATCGTGATCGGGTTGCCGTTGGGTTGTAGTCGTTCGCTCACAGGGATTCTCCTTGCTCGGTTCAGCGAATCAGCCGCAGGGCCGGATGTCCGAAGTACTGGTAGGCCATGAAGGTCGCCGACGGCGCTTCGTCGGGGTCACGTCCCGTCTCCTCGGCGTCGGCCGATGGGTCCATGGGTGGCCGGAACCCGGCCCGGGCCGTCCGGACCGCTTCGCCCACGGAACTCCCGGCGAAGACACGCTCGTAGAAGCTCAGAGCGACAGACTTGGCGATGTCGTCCTTGACGCTCCAGAGCGGGGCGATCACCCCGGATGCGCCGGCGTTGAGGAACTCCGCGGCGATCCCGGAGTAGTCGCCGAGCACCGCTGAACCGGTCCCAACCTGGCAAGCGTTGAGGAAGACGAACGGCCGGCCGGTCATGTCCAGGCCGCGAACCTTGTCGGAGTCGAGAACGGTCCGGTCCGCCAGGATCAGCCCATTCCCCACACTGTGTTCGTCGTACCTGCCGTGGATCGCCATGTGGAGCACGTCTCGGTGCGGAGTCCCATTGACGACGGCGCGCACGTCCGCGTAGTTGGCGTCGACGCCGACGGCGCCGTACCGGGCCGTGAGTTCGGTGCGCTCATCGTCTGCGGCGTCGAGAACGGGCCATCCCGGGATCGACGAGTAGTCGCCGGTTACGACCGCGATCGCCGATGCCCCGAGTTCGTGTGGCGGGGGGAGTTGTGCGCGTTTCAGGACCCACCGGCCCATCGACACCTGCGCTCCCAGGAAGGGCGGAGCGTCGTGGTCGAAGCGTTCCGACTCCATGGCGGTGAGTTCCCACGGGATGTACGGCTCGTCGGAGAGGAGCAGCAGCGTCGGGGGCCAGTGCTCTTCGGCGGTGCGCACCCGGTCGGCGACCTCGTGAAGCGTGATCCAGAACGCTTCCGGGAGTTGCTCTGCGAGGAGTCGACCCTTGCCGATCAGGGCATCCCAGAGCCCCGGTTTGCCTTCCAGGGCGTTCATGTAGTCGATGAGCAGCCGGGCGTACTCCCGAGCGTCCCCGCCGACGTCGACGGCGATCTTCTCGTCGGGAAGGATCACGTCGTCTGCATACGGCGTTCCCATCACGAGCCATAGCCGTCCCGGTTTCTCGCTCTCGTGGAGGACCACGGTGAGATCCGGGGGGACCTCACCCGTGGGAATGGCTACGTCGAGAGCGCCGGGTTGTGGAGGCGCGGGTGCCTCGATGCCGGGGTTACTGATGACGACGACGGGACGGAAGGCCGCCCCAACGACCTGGCCACCGATCTCGTAGGTTGCGTTGATCACCCTCAGCGTGTGATCACCGGCGGGTGCGTCCGGAATCAGATGCACGATCACGGTCGGGTAGGACTGAAGGGGGGTCACGGCGAGCTGGTGGCGCCACCGCTCATCGTCGCGGATGCTGAACCCTTCAGCCGTCACGTGGACCGTCAGGATGTACTCATCCGGCGTTCCCGGCGGCGGGACGATCGCGATGTCGTCGGTCTCGATCACCCCGCGCGACGGGGTCGGGGAAAGGCCGATGGCGAGTTCGAACTCGGTGCCTGCGATGACGGTTTCGTCGCAGTCGAGTTGCGCGTAGGCCTTGGGCGGCTCCTCAGCCGGAGGTTCGGCGACGCCCGCCTCGGCGTCCCCACCCGGCGAACCGGCCGTTTCCCTCTCCCAGCCGGGCCGGTCGTGTCCGCCCATGAGACCCGCACCCGTGGTGTTCTCCGTGCTCTCCAGATCCGCGACTCCAAGAGACACGCCCCCGACGATCACACCCGGCACGTGAATCGTTGGCGGTCGCTGTGAGACGCTCTGCCCGCTGCCCAACGCCGAGTTCCTGTCGGCGTGCCGCTCCCCGGATTCTTCCTGGAAGTGAACTCCGACAACGTCGCCCGACTGATCGACCAGCACGATTCGCCGCTGTGCATTCGTGAGGGCGAACGCTGAAAGCTCGAAAGGCCCGGGAAGCGTGGTACCGCTGACCCTGTAGGTGAGAGCGGATAGAGCTCCGAGGAACTCTCCCAGGTCGCTGAGCCGGGCCGCATCATTCGCCGTATCGAGTTGCAGGACCTCGTCCCGTTCGAGAACGGCGAAGCCCCCATCTGCGAGCCGCACCACGAGATACCAGGGCGATTCGGTGGTGTGGGTCGCCAACTCGACGGCCCGCGCGACGAGAAGCCGGTCGTCGACGATGGAGAAGGCCGGGACGCTCATGCCGGCCATTCTCGCACGGCCGGAGTGGCGACCGGCACGGCGAGTTGGACGTCGCTCGGGGCGTACAGCGTGTACACGAGCGCGGAGGGGTTGCTCCATTCGAGGAGGAAGCGCCGACGCACGTCGAGCATGATCGGGCCGAGCGACTCTCCGGAAGCGAACCTGGCGAGCACCTCGGAGATGTAGGTGCCGGCGATGGCTTCCGACACGACACATTCGGTGCCGACGACGCCGGCGGCACCGTACGAACGGAACTCGTTGATGAGGGACGAATACGCGTCGGGGCCGTAGTCGCCGGTGCCGCAGCCGTTGAGGATCACCAGAGGTGCATGGCTCCAGTGCAGGCCCAGCCGCGTGCGCCAGGCGCGGAGGTTGTTGCGGCCGATCGCGGCATCCGTCAGAGAGAGATGGGGCTCGGCTCGTGCATGACCCGCGCCCGCATGGACGTAGAAATAGGCAAGATCGACCCGATCGCCGAGCCGCTCCCACAACTCCAGGAGCCCGTCGGTGCTCGTGACTGCATGAACCTCGACGTCGCCCATCTGGGGGAGCGCATCGAAATGCCGTTGCCAGAGTTGCAGCGTGGTGTTGGCGGCTGCGCTCATTTGCAGGGGGCGTTCGTTCTCGATGGTTCGGACCAACACGCCGGGGAGGTCGTCACGGTCGCCGCGCCATCCCGGGGGCTGCTCCAACTCGTACCGGTAACCCCAGAAGCCCCACGGGCACACGATGGTCGGATCGTCGTCGTGCGGGCACTCCTCCGGTCCGTGTGTCGTGTAGTCCGGGCAGACGGATGTGACACCCGGGCGGTAGTCGATCTCGCGTTCGTAGAGCACGGCCCATGGAACGGTTGCCTTCCCCAGGCCCGAAGCGACCTGATTGACCTGGATGACGGAACCGAATCGCACCACGTCACCGAAGTCGGAGCCGGCGACGCCCTCCGGGTCGAGCAGGGTCAAGTAGAGGCTGTGGCCGATGTCCGCGAGTGCCGGGAGCCAACGATCCAGCCGGTCGGAATCTGCGCGGAGAACGGTGCGATACCCGGATGCGTCGTCCTCGATCATGGCGCGGAGCCGTTCCCGGACGCGTGCTGATGCGGAGAGCAGTTCCTCCTTCGGGTTCGCGGTGTCGGATCGAGTGACGGTCCCCCCGCTGCCGGCAAGGATCACCTCACAATCCACGCTGCCATCGCTCGGGTCGTAGCGCAGGATCAAGGTCACATGGCGTTGGGGGAGCGCCTCGAGATCAGACCGGTCGAAGTTGCTCGTGGTGAACGTCGTGTCCTCGGATCTCGCCACTGTTGTGCCGTGACTCTGCGCCTCAGTGGCCGCCACCTGCGTGGAGACTCGTTGCGATTGCAGGAGATGGCCCCGGTACAAGAGGTCGAAGTCGATGATGGCGTCGTCGCCCGCTGTGCGTGGCGTGATCGGGATCGTCGCGATCGCTCCCCCACCGCTGTGCATCATCGCCGGAGTGACCCCGTCGACCTCCATGTCGTCGGAGGTTGCGAGCACCGTGAGCGGAAGAGCGCGGCCGTCCACGCCCTGAGTCTCCGGGTTCACCCGCACGACCATGTCGTAGGACGCCCCTGCAACCAGCGATACCACGGGCGGAACCCGCAGGCCCGTTGAGGGATCGATGATCTCGATCGAGACGTAGGGGGTGCGGATGCCCGGCACGGTCACTTCGGGCATCTCCACGGCCGGCTCGGGTTCAGGTTCGGGTTCAGCCTCCTGAGGGGGCTCAGGATCTTGCGGGGGCTCTGCAGCGCGAGGGGGCGAGACACGGCGCGGGCGCCCCGCCCACCAGGTTCCGAAGAGACCCAGGAGCATCGCCGTCGCGGCACCCTGGCCGACGGGGTTGGTCAGGGGGTTGCCTTCGATCTTGACGTAACCGTCGATCGAACACTGGCCGATGATCTCTGCACCGACGTGGAAGAGTCCAGGGACGTCACCGATCGGGGATTGGTCACGCTCGATGAAGAAGACCGTGCTTCCTCCCGAGAACCCCTCCGACCATGTCTCCGGGCTGATCTCGATACCACCGATCTCCACCCAAGCCCGAGCCCCGCTATCGGAGGCCGGACCCTCGACGATGATCTCTATGAACTGGTCATCTTCGCCGACGACGAACGGATCGGTGATCTCGGTATCCGCCAGGTCTCGATGGTTGCCATCGCCCGTCGCGATCACGATGCGGCAATTCGGCTCCTGGAGCGCAGCGAAAGGCATCGCGGCGGCGACGGCGATGATCGCGAGCGTTCCGGCAACCGCGGGGCGCCGGCGAACGCGAGCCCACAGCAGACTGAGCAATGCGGCCAAGAGCGGGATTCCGTACAGCGAGAGGGGGCCCAGCGGCACGAGTCCGAACTGCTGAAGCAACACGGCGAGACCGCTGCCCCAGACCACGCCGGAGAGGGCTGCGATCATCAACCGTCCGGCGTTCGCCATGGGTTCCTGCTTCCCTCGCTCGGTGCAGCACTGTCGAGACCAACCCTACGCACGGTATCGGAACCCGTCGAGAGAGACGAGACCGAGAAGAGCGTGGCGGAGACAGCACCCGCTCTGACATACGGTGTCACGATGACCACTGTCAACCAGACGGGTCACGTCCGCCGGCGAATTCGGACCAGCGAGGACGAAACCTTCTTGTCAGAAATACTTGCCAGATGGAAGACATACCGGTCAGGCAGATCGGCATCCCACCCCGGCGAAGGTGTACCGGTGCAGGCGGCGCATCCGATCTCGTCGAATCACAGGAACGACTGCCTGCCGACATCGCCAACGACGGGATCCACCTGGATGATGGGAGGAGTGCCGATGCCGATCATCCAACAACAACTCGGCCGCGCCTTGCCGGCGACCACGAACACGTACCTCGCCCATATCGCTCCGACAGACGTCATCGAGACCCTGGGGAAACGAGAATGGGATCCGTGACCGAAATAGCGGTTCGGTGGCCCACCCCCTCCGCTATCCACCTCGCTCACAAGGATGCGTTGATTAACTATTCCGATATCGGTATAGTTACCTCCATGGACTACATGTCGGTAACTGAAGCAGCGAACCTCCTCGGTGTTACGGATCGCCGGGTGAGGGCGATGATCACAGACGGATTGCTCGAAGCTCACCGTGTCGGGGGGCGCTGGTTGATGACCGGCTCCGAAGTCGCCCGCACAAAGAGCGTCCGAAGAAGACCCGGCCGACCGTACTCGCCACGACTCGCGTGGGGCCTGCTCGCCATTGCGGGCGACCGACCGGCCCTGTGGCTCTCGGCCTCGGAACGACAGCGGCTCGAAACGGTCCTTGCCTCTACCACGATCGAGGAAATCGCACCGGCTCTCCGCCGCCGAGCCGATCCGCGCCGCTGGTACGTCCACCCGGGTCTCCTTCCCGACTTCGTTGAGGACCCCCGGACCGTCGTCACCGGCCCGAGTGCAACGAGCAAGTTGCGACACACGGGGCCCGAGCATCTCTACGTGCCGGCCGTGACGGTCGACGACCTGCGATCCGACTACCGGCCCCTCACAGAATCCGAGAACCCAAACGCCGTCGTGTGGACGGTGCACGGCGATTGGCCGTTCGTCGACGGCGAACGGACAGCGTGGCCGGTCGTCGTCGCGATCGACCTGCTCGACCAGTCACTCGACGCCAGAGCACAACGAGTCGCCGGTGAGATCCTGAGCGGGAC
>JAUXCV010000511.1 GCA_030618675.1 Acidimicrobiia bacterium
GCATCGAGGTCCTCCAGATCGGGCCGGCGGGCGAGAAGAAGGTTCGCTTCGCCGCCATCATGTCCATGTCGACACGAGCCCATGGGCGCACCGGGATGGGGGCCGTCATGGGCAGCAAGATGCTCAAGGCGATCGCCGTGCGGGGAGGAAAGAAGAAACTCCCGATGGCCGACCCGGAGGCACTGCGCGCCATCGTTCAGCGAGCGGTACCGCTCGTTCGTGGAGACGAGGATGTGTGGGAGCTTGCTAAGTACGGGACGATCGGCATCCTCGAAGGACAGAGTGCCGGCGGGGGCCTACCGACACGCAACTACCAGAGCGGGTCGATGGGATTCGACGGGGCGAAGCAGATCGGCGGCGAGCGACTGTACGACGAACTCCTTCGCGGTGCCGGCGAGGGCACTCAACTGAAGCAGGGCCGCGAGACCTGCTACTCGTGTGCTGTCCGCTGCAAACGGGTCGTCGAAGCCGAGTGGCAGGACAAGGCTCTCAATCCCGAGTCGGGCGGCCCTGAGTATGAGACGGCAGCGATGTTCGGGTCCGATTGCGGCATCGAGGACCTGCACGCCATCGCCTACGCGAGCCAGCTCTGTAACCAATACGGCGCCGATACGATCGCTGCCGGCGGAACCATGGCGTTCGCTATCGAGTGCTTCGAGAAGGGGTTGATCACCGTCGAAGACACCGGCGGAATCGAACTGAAGTGGGGTGACGCCGAAGCGATGATCGCGATGCTGGAGAAGACGCTTCGCCGTGAGGGTTTCGGTGACATCCTTGCTGAGGGATCTGCTGCGGCTGCTGCTCAGATCGGCAATGGCGCGGCAGACCTCTCCATCACGATCAAGGGTGCTGAGCTTCCGGCCCACATGCCGCAGGTGAAGCCGACTCTCGGCATCATCTACGCGGTGAATCCGTTCGGTGCGGATCACCAGTCCCACGAGCACGACCCCATGTACGAGCCGGACACGATCGCGAGTTCGCCGGAGAAGTACGGGAAGCGGATGGCGGACATCGGACTGTCCGATCCCCAACCCGCCGACTCTCTCAACGCGGAGAAGGTCCGATACGCCATCACCACCCAGTACGCCTACTCGGCCATGGACACGGCCAACATCTGCCAGTTCGTGTTCGGTCCCGCCTGGCAGCTCCTCGGCATGGAGGATCTTGCCGGCGTCGTCACCGCGGTCACCGGGATGGAGACTTCTGTCGACGATCTCCTCACATACGGTCGCCGGCGTCTCAACCTGATGCGAGCCTTCAATGCCCGGGAGGGCTTCACCCGCGAGCAGGACACGCTCCCGAAGCGTCTCTACGACGACCCGTTGCAGGACGGTGCGAGCGCCGGAGCCACGATGGATCGAGCAACGATCGCTGAAGCCATCGAGACGTACTACCGGTTGGCAGGATGGGACCCGGAGACCGGCAACCCGGGACGCGAAACCCTTGAAGAGCTCGACCTAGCCTGGGTAGCAGACGAGTTGGGGATTTGAGTAGCTGAGTAGCCGGGTAGCTGAGTAGCTGAGGAAGGCCGACTCCG
>JAUXCV010000106.1 GCA_030618675.1 Acidimicrobiia bacterium
GGTGGCCTGCACTCTGCAGACGAGGAGCGGATCGAACGGGCGCGGCGTGAGTTCTACGTGGGGAACCTCTACATCAACAGGAAGATCACCGGTGCACTCGTCGGGATCCAACCGTTCGGCGGCTTCAACATGTCGGGATCGAACGCCAAGGCTGGAGGTCCCGACTACCTACGCCTCTTCATGGAGATGAAGACGATGGCCCGACGAATCGAGACGTAGGACAGACCACAGCTGACAGACCACAGCTGACAGACAGACCAAGGCATCCAGGCAGTCTTCGCTGTCCGCTGTCCGCCGCCTGTTGCCTGTCGCCTTGATCAGCCGCCTGCGGCATACCCTTTGCGTTCCACGACGTTCCCCAGTCGATCCTGGAGGATGATCGTGTTGGCCCCCGTCGACCAGATCGCCGAGTCCGAGCACCAATGCAGCACACCGCCTGCGTTGGTTCCGCAGCCGGTTGTGATCTGGAGAACTCCGCCCGCCGAAATGGCGATCCCGGACGGAAGTTCGAGGCGGTGATCTCCGGCCTCATCTCTGACCGTCCACCCGGAGATGTCGACACCGGTGTACGACTGGTTCACGATCTCGAACCACTCGGAGGTCAGATCGAGTTCGTCTGCGTCGGTTGAAGCGAGGCTGACATCGCCGATGCGGAGTTGGGGGCGGTCGGGGGAGACCCCGCTTTCGGGGTGGCCGCAGACGAATGTGCCCCACATCCCGTTCCCTGATGCATAGGCCTTGTCCCCGCGTGCGAGGAATTCGGCCTCCATGAGGTGTCCGGAGTGGAGAGGAACGACCGCGCCGGACGACACGAGGGCCGCGTTCACCAGCACCGCAGGATCGCCCTCGATGAGCACGTAGCGAAGAGCGCGGCCGGCCGAGTCGGTGTCGGGTCCATCGGAAGCAAGCACCACGGTCTGGCCGGTAACGAGCGAGGCCAGGGCCGTCCTGGACTCGTTGCCGTAGCATTCGTCACCTTCCGGAGCAGCGACTCCGATGAGACGAATCTCGATCCTCTGCCCGTTGACAACGGCCTGAATCGTGTCGCCGTCCAGGACGCCGTCGACCATTCCGCGAATGACCTCTTCTTCTGGAGGTAGCGTGACCTCGGTGGTTGAAGACGCTGAGTCGTCAGGCTTGGTCGTGTCCGGTGGTTCGTCGGTTTCGATCGTGGGTCCCGATGTGCAAGCGCCGACAACGATCGCGATCGACAAGATGGCGGTGACGGTGCGGCGCATGGTGGCGGATACGGTACCGGTCGCTCTCGTTTCCGCATGTCTTTCGAGAGACGGATACGACTGAACGTCGGTTCGGGTTCATCTACCCTGCCGTTGGCGAGAGCGAGAGAGGAGTCGCCATGCAGATCATTCCGGCGGAGAAATTGGCGGATAGGGTCGGAGAGGAAACCGGCGTTTCCGATTGGTTCGAGATCGATCAAGACCGGATCAACACGTTCGCCGACGCGACGATGGACCATCAGTTCATCCACGTCGACCCCGAGGCAGCGGCTCAAACACCCTTCGGGTCGACCATCGCCCACGGGTTCCTGACGTTGTCGCTCACCACGCCCATGATGATGGAGGCGATGGTCGCTCCCGACCGGATGGTGATGGCCGTCAACTACGGAACGGACAAACTCCGCTTCATCGAACCAGTCAAGGTGGGGAGTCGCATACGAGCGCGGACCCGACTCGTCGACGTCACACAGAAAGGACCCGGTCGCTGGCTGCTGAAGAACGAGGTGACCGTCGAGATCGAGGATGTCGACCGTCCGGCACTCATCGTCGAAGCCCTCACGCTGTTCGTCACGGCATGAGCACTGTCGTCCTCGTCCACGGCGCTGCGATGGACGGCACGGTGTGGCGCTACCAGGCGGATGCCCTCGCCCGTGAAGGGTTCTCGCCCATCGCCGTCGACCTCCCCGGCCACGGCGACTCGGAGGGTGAACCGTCGGTGACGATCAAGGGTTATGCCGGTTGGCTCCTCGCGTATCTGTCCGTGCTCGACGAACCGGTACATCTCGTTGGGCACTCCATGGGGGCCCTTGTGGTCCTGGAGGCTGCCGCAGCGCGCCCTGGCCGGGTGAGATCGGTCACGCTCCTCGGCGTTGCCGACCGGATGCCCGTCAACCCCGCTCTCCTGACCGGCCTCGCCACCAACGATCTGACGGTGTTCACGACGATGGTGGCGTGGATGCACGCCCGAGAGCCCATTGGTGCATCGGATTGGAAGATCGGTGACACGGTTGCGATCCTCCAGCGGTCTCGGCCGGGGATAGCGTTCGCCGATCTCACGGCATGCAACGACTACCCGGGTGCAACCGGCTCTGTCGCGAATGTGCACGTGCCGGTGTTGCTGATCCTCGGCGACCAGGACTCGATGACGAAGCCATCCGGTGCCGAACCGATCGCGAACGCAGCAGGAGACGCGACGACCGTGGTCGTCGAGGGCGCGGGGCACATGCTCTTCGTCGAACGTCCGGAGATTGTCAACGAAGCGTTGATCGGGTTCCTGAGGGAAGTAGAAAGTAGAGAGTAGAAAGACAGCACTCTGCAGCGGCGATCGAGGGTTCCCACTCTCTACTCGCTACTCTCTACTAACTCCGGATACGCGAAGACCGCGAATCCTCCACCCGTGTGCCAGAACACGACGTGCTCGTCCGGGGTGAGTCGGCCCTGCTCGATCTCCCGTTTCAACCCATAGATGGCCTTTCCCGTGTAGGCAGGGTCGAAGATCATGCCGGTGAGGCGCGTCGCTTCAGTCTGAACAGCGAATTCCTCCGGCGTCGAGATGCCGTATCCGCGTCCGACGTACTCGTCGGTGATCCTCCACGACACATCACTCGGGGAGCCACCGAATCGGGCAGTGGACTCGCTGAGGAGCGTGCGGACGTGGTGCTCGACGTCGTCGGCCGGGTCACCGACAGACGATCCGATGATGTCGACGTCGAGGCCGAGTTCACCGGCGCCTCTGATCATCCCTGTCGTTGTCCCGGCGCTTGACGCGGCGTGCCAGATGACCGGTCGCACGATGCTTCGATCCTCGAGTTGGGGTGCGATCTCGTGCATCGCAGCGACGAAACCCAGAGCGCCGAGAGCGTCCGATGCGCCCTCAGGAATGACCCAGGCATTGCCGTGGGCCGCGGCAGCCTGGGTCATGATCCGTTCGCGGTCGTCGTACTTCTCAGGCGTGATGAACCGGCACTCCGCGCCCGCCAATCGTTGCAGGAAGTGGTTCCCCGTAGGCGCTTCGGGCGGTTTTCCGTCGGAGCTGCGGAGACAAAGGATGGTGTGCAGTCCCACACGAGTGGCAGCGAGCGCAGTAGCCCGGCAATGATTCGATTGAACCGCTCCGCAGGTGATCACGGTGTCGGCACCGGCGTCGAGCGCTGCTGCGAGATGGAACTCCAGTTTCCGGACCTTGTTCCCCGACAGGCCGAAGCCGGTGAGGTCATCCCGCTTGACCCAGATGGTCGGGCCGCCCCATGCTGCGCTGAGGCGCTCGGCCGGTTCGAGCGGCGTTGGGAGATGAGCGAGACCGATGCGCGACTGGTTCATGTCCCGACGCTATCACCTGCACATGGAACGGTGCCTGATCATCTGCCCGGGTGCCTTGTTCCCGCGCTTGCCGTCGACGCGCAGTGTGCAACACTGCGGCCATGCCTGAAATCACGATCAACGGCTATGAAGTCTTCTACCGCGAACAAGGGAGCGGTTCCGTAGCGCTCTTCGTTCACGGGTTCCCTCTCGACTCGACGATGTGGCTCGAACAACTCGACGCCCTGTCCGATGTGCGGCGGTGCATCGCGCCCGATCTGCGGGGGTTCGGCTGCTCTGCACCGTCGGTTCGCCCCGTGCTCACGATGGAGGATCAAGCGCTCGACCTTGTTGCGCTCATCGATGTTCTCGGCGTGGACCAGGTGGATCTGATCGGACTGTCGATGGGCGGCTACGTCGCCCTCGCGTTCGCAGAGCGCCATCCGGAACGCCTTCGCACGCTGGCGCTCGTCGACACGAAATCCACGGAGGATTCCGTGGATGCGAAGGCCGGGCGCGACGCGGCAGCCGACCGAGTTGCCGCTGAGGGCCGATCCGGCCTCGCCACCGACATGATCGGTGTCCTGGTGGCAGAGTCGGCGTCGTCCTGGACCCGTGCGCGCCTGAGGACCATGATCGAATCGACACCCGCTGAGTCGATCGTTGGTGCGCTCAAGGGCATGAAGCAACGCCCCGACCGAACCACGGCACTGTCGAGCCTCACCATCCCCGTCGCTGTGATCGTCGGGGAGAACGACGTGCTTTCGCCGATCGCTGAGGCCGATCACATGGCGGTCGCCGCAGGTGCCGCTCTTTCCGTCGTGCCGGGTGCCGGCCACATGACACCGATCGAGGACCCGGCAGCGGTTGCCGGCGCACTGCGATCCCTCTGGTCCTTGGGTCAGTCCGAGTAGTCTCCGAGCGGGACAAGAGGGAGAACCAAGGATGACCGACGCGATCGCCGGGTACGGAGCTGTCGAGGACAGGGAGTACCGGAAACGGGTCCGGGCATGGACGCTCTACGACTGGGCGAACTCCGCGTTCGCCACCACCGTCCTCGCTGCCGTCTTGCCGGTGTACTACAGCCAGGTCGCCGGTCGCACCCTCGGTTCCGCCGCCCAGGCGACCGCCTACTGGACGGCGACGCTTTCGATCTCGCTGGTGATCGTTGCGATTCTCGCTCCGATCCTCGGAACGATCTCGGACCTCAAACGAGGAAAGAAGAAACTCCTCGCCGGCTCCATCCTCGTCGGAGCGCTCGGGGTCTCGGCTCTCTTCTTCGTCGGCACCGGCGACTGGCTCATCGCGTCGGCCGCGTTTGTCATCGCGAGACTCGGATTCGCGGCCGGCAACGTCTTCTACGACGCACTGCTGCCCCACGTCGCCCGCGACGAGGACATCGACCGCGTCTCGACCATGGGGTATGCGGTCGGATACCTCGGAGGTGGTCTGCTCCTAGCTATCAACATCGTGATGATCTTCACGATCGGCGACTCGCTCGGAACGCGTCTCTCGTTCCTGACCGTCGCGATCTGGTGGATCGTGTTCTCGATCCCGATCATGCGCCGGGTTCCCGAGCCGCCCGCTGCCATCTCAACCGAGTCCGGAAGCCTGCTCGCGATCACGTTCAAACGCCTAGGTGATACGTTCAGCCACCTGCGCAGCTACAAGGAACTCCTCAAGTTCCTCATCGCCTACCTGATCTACAACGACGGAATCGGCACGATCATCACCGTTGCCGTCATCTACGGGGCGGAACTCGGCTTCGGCTCGATCGAGTTGATCGCCGCGATTCTCCTTGTGCAGTTCGTCGGGATTCCGTTCTCGATCGTGTTCGGGAAGATCCCGTCCAAGGATGAGTCGAAACGGGCGTTCTTCCTCGCGTTCGTCGTGTGGAACCTCATCATGCTTCCTCTCGTCGGGATCGGGAGCCAGTTCGTCCTCAGTGAGGACGTCACCGGAACCAGGCCGCCGGCCTATGAAGACACAGCGGGCGCCGTCGGTGAGGGCGACTACGCGGTCGACTCGACGGCTGTAGCGCTCGGAGGTGTATGGGAGACGGACGGTGAATACGCCGTCACCTACGATGCCGGTGCGGCCTATGCGCTGGCGTACAACGGCACCACGGTGCGCCTGCACTACAGCGAGGGTCCCGACCGAGGGGAGTGGGCGGTGCTCGTCGACGGTCTAGCCGTGATCGACGACGGCGAAGAGATCGTTATCGACGGGTACAACTCTGCGATCCACGAAGGCGTCGACATCGACGTCACGGCAGCGGAAGCCGGAGAGCATCTCCTTGAGATCGTCAACACCGGCGAGGCGGACCAAGCCTCGTCCGGCACGGCGATGGTCATCGGTGAGGCCACTGTGATGCAGCCACCGCGGACAAGTGATCTTCTCACGATCCTGGGCTTGCTGTTCGTGGTTGAAGTGGTCGGACTCGCCGTCGCGATCGTGCTCGGACGTCTTCTGTTCTCGGGA
>JAUXCV010000353.1 GCA_030618675.1 Acidimicrobiia bacterium
CCGACACGATTCTCACTCTCGAACCGGTTGCGGAGGGCTTTGAGCGGCCTGTCTTCTACACGACGTTCGGCGAGCGCGGCTTCGTCGTGGACCAGCCGGGGGTGATCTGGACGATCGCCTCGGATACCGAACCCGCGGTGTTCCTCGACATACGCGATCGCGTCAAGTTCGAAGGAGAGCAGGGACTACTCGGGCTTGCGTTCCACCCGGAACACTCCGATCGGCTCTACGTCAACTACACGGGGAGCGACGGCAGCACGATCGTGTCGGAGTTCACCATCGATGGCCATGAGCAGATCGCCGACCCGACGACGGAGCGTGTGGTGCTTCAGATCCCGCAACCGGCGTCGAACCACAACGGCGGCATGATCGCCTTCGGACCCGCCGGCGATCTCTGGATCGGGATGGGGGATGGCGGCGCCTCCAACGACAAGTTCGGAAACGGACAGAGCGAGGACACGCTGCTCGGAGCGATGCTCCGCATTGTGGTCGGACCGGATATCGACACGTACGAACTGGCGCAGCACCAGGGGTTCGATGCTCCTGAGGCGTGGGCGATCGGACTCCGGAATCCGTGGAGGTTCTCATTCGACGGCGACACCGTTTGGATCGCCGACGTCGGACAGGGCGACGTCGAAGAGATCAATCGAGGAGGCACGGGGGATGAGGGGCTCAACTTCGGTTGGCCGCTCTTCGAAGGCACGGACTGTTTCGCTGGACCGTGCGACGGGGCAGATGCATCCGGCCGCGCTCTCAGCGCTCCTCTCTACGAGTATCGCCACGACGAGGGCTGCTCGATCACCGGCGGCTACGTCTACCGGGGGGATGCGATCCCACAACTCGATGGTCACTACTTCTTCTCGGATTGGTGCAGCGGGTTCATTCGTTCGATCGCACCGGACGGATCGGTGCATGACTGGACGGGCGGTACGGGATCTGTTCCCGCCGTATCCTCATTCGGACGGGATGACGCAGGTGAGATCTACGTCGTCTCCGGTGCCGGTACCGTCTATCAGATCGTGGAGGAGCAGAGATGATCGCCGTTGTCGGATCCGTGAACCGGGACCTTGTCGCTCGGGTCGAGCACCATCCCGTCCCGGGAGAAACGGTTCTCGGTTCCGGTCATGAGACGATGCCGGGTGGCAAAGGTGCGAATCAGGCAGTCGCTGCGGCACGCCTCGGTAGCGACGTCGTGTTCATCGGTCGTATCGGCGCCGACGAAGCCGGCCGTGATCTCATCGGGGAATTCGAGCGAGAAGGTGTCGATGTGAGTCACCTCACGGTGGATCCGGAAGCTCCGAGCGGTCTCGCCATCATCACCGTCGATGACGCCGGAGAGAACTCGATCGTTGTCAGCACCGGGGCGAATGGTCGAGTCTCTCCTTCTGATGTTGAGGGGGCATCGGCGGTCCTCATGGCAGCGACGGTGACGCTGCTCCAACTCGAGATTCCGATGGACGCTGTGCTCGCGGCTGCCACGGGATCGGAGGGAATCGTCATTCTCAATGCGGCGCCCGCCGCGCATCTCTCTGCTGAGCTCCTCAGTGCGATCGATGTGCTCGTCGTCAACCGCGGCGAACTCGCAACACTGACAGGGTCTGGAGATCCCGGGTCGGCGAGAAGCCTCCCGGTCCCGGTGACTGTTGTGACTCTGGGTGCGGACGGCGCCCGCATCGTTCGAGCCGATACCGGCGAGTCCGTCGCAGCGATGGAAACGACCCCGGTTGACACGACGGGTGCAGGCGACACCTTCTGCGGCGTGCTCGCCGCCGGACTCGATGACGGACTCAGTCTCGAGTCGTCTGTGAAGCGAGCCGTTGTCGCGGGATCGATGGCAGTGATGGCGATTGGAGCGAGAACCGGTATGCCGACCGGCCCCGAACTCGAAGGTGCGCTGCGAACCCTGGGCTCGTAGTTGCGTATAGGTACGCTGCCAGCCCACAGTTCGCGTCGGGTAGGCTCGCTAGGCAATGGCGCGACCGATCATCATCGACACAGATCCGGGACAGGATGACGCCGTCGCGATCCTTCTGGCCCTCGCCTCGCCCGAACTCGACGTGCTCGGCATCACAACCGTCGCAGGGAACGTCCCCCAACCGCTCGTCACGACGAACGCTCTGAAACTCTGCGAGCTTGCCGGACGCACCGACGTTCCCGTATTCGTCGGCGCCCACGGGCCGATGAAGCGCGAACTCTTCACTGCCGAGTACGTCCACGGACCGACCGGCATCGATGGAACCGACCTGCCGGACCCCGTGACGACCGCCGAAGCGCGGCACGCCGTCGATTTCATCATCGACACATGCCTCGCCGCAGGGACCGAAGGCGTCACGCTCTGTCCCGTCGGACCCTTGACCAACATCGCATCGGCGATCGCCAAAGAGCCGGAGATCATCTCGAAGATCCGGGAGATCGCCCTGATGGG
>JAUXCV010000192.1 GCA_030618675.1 Acidimicrobiia bacterium
GCGGCAGCGGCCCGCTCCCGATCACGCGACGCGATGGCAACGACCTCACAGTTCTCGGCGCTCTGTATGGCGGGGATCACCTTCTTCATGCCGATATCCGCAGTGCTCAGAATGCCCCACCGGACCTTGGACATGTCGCCCTCCCTGGATCAGCCGTCGCTCACCGGCCGCCGACATCATCGTACCCGGTCAACTATCATCGGAGCCGAACAGCGTCGCAGGAGGTTCTCGCGTGGTTTGGATGGCCGGAGCAGGCTCATTGCTCCTTCTCGTACTCATGGTTCTCGGCCTGGTAGACCTCTTCCGATACCGCCACAAGATGGAGACCTGGCAGGCGGCCGTTTGGGCGATCGTCATCATCCTGCTGCCCGTCATCGGTCTGGTCTCCTATCTCTTCTGGCGGATAGCGCGAAGCGAGTCCCTGCAGGACGCCATCGACTTCCATGACGAGTACGCCGACAAGCGTGGGCCGACTGAGATCATCGGACGCTGAAGTCCTGAACGTCGTCGAGCCGACGTCGGAACATGATCTATCGAAGGCCGTTCCCAACCGGGCGCTACGTCGACGCTCCTAGAGAGTCCGGTCAGGATCGGAGCTTGCGTATCCCTCGGGAAGGAGTGCTCGGATCAACTTCACGACCTCGGCGATCGTCCCGATCGCTACGCCAACGGCAGCCAGGATCAGCACCACTCGAGCGATCGTCGCCCAGTTGATGCTGTACGGCGAGAAGTCGAACGGGAAGACCTTCAGAGTCACGACGATGACGAAGAGACTCACGACGTTCTGCACGATCTGACCGACCGACCTGAACCAATGGGCGTTGTAGAAGATGAAGGCGAAGTTCGCTCCTGCGCCCACAACGAGTGAGAGGTTGACGATCGGCAGCAGTTGTTCGAAGTCGTCGGTGAGAAACGGGATCCAATCCCATGCCAGCAGGTTCTTCACGACGAACAGCAGCACAAGGTTCACGACGACGGCAATCGCGTAGCCGATACGACTGGTCGTGCGCTTCCCGATCACAGCATCGTTGTTGTCGTTTGCGGACATGCTCACACTCTTGCTCGGCAGCACATAGAACGTACAACGTGTTCGTCACGCCCGATAGGGTCGGGAGTCGAGACGACACACCGGCGGCCCCTCGATCTACGGGCGCGTCTGCAGTCGGCGCCGGTCCGGGAGGATCATCAATCGTGACTGCGGAGCATCATCCGTCGACGATCGGGTCTAGCCTTGCTGACGCCGAACATCGAACTGGAGGACGGAGCGACTTGGCCCCGACGAAACCAAAGCGATATCCGTTGCTCGAGAGCCTCGACCTGCCGGCCGACCTCGAGAGCATGGATCCACAGATGCAGACGGATCTCGCCGACGAGATCCGTTCCTACATGCTCGACGTCATCTCACAGACCGGAGGGCACGTCTCCCCGAACCTCGGCGTCGTCGAACTCTCCATGGCGCTGCACACCGTGTTCAACAGCCCCGCCGATCGCATCATCTGGGATGTCGGTCACCAGGCATACGTACACAAACTGCTCACCGGACGGTTCGAGGAGTTCCGCACACTCCGGCAGGCCTCCGGCATGTCGGGGTATCCCTCGCGTTCCGAGAGCGACCACGACTTCGTCGAGAACAGCCATGCGTCGACCTCGCTCAGCTACGCAATCGGTCTCGCCCTCGCTCGCGAAGATGGGGACGATTCCTACATCGTCGCCGTCATTGGCGATGGTGCACTCACCGGCGGGATGGCCTACGAGGCGCTCAATCACATCGCGCAGGTCCAACCCGAGCGGCTCATCATCGTGATCAACGACAACGGCCGCTCGTACGCCCCCACCGTCGGCGGCCTTGCGGCACACCTTTCTGCGCTAAGGGTGAGCCCCACCTACGAACGTTCCAAGGAGGTCATCGGAGAGTTGGCTCGCAAGATCCCGGTCGTGGGTGAGTCGACCGACGAAGCGCTTCGACGCATGAAGGAGGCACTGAAACAAGTGCTCCAACCTGCAACGTTCCTCGACGTGCTCGGCATCAAGTACACCGGCCCGATCGACGGTCACGACCTTGAGGTGCTCGAGGCGACCCTCGAACGTGCCAAGCAGTTCAGCGAACCGATCGTCGTTCACACCGTCACCGAGAAGGGCCGCGGATACGAGCCTGCGATCGGCGCAGACAGCGAGAAGCTCCATGGAGTCGGCGCCTTCGACCTCAGCACCGGTGCCCCTATTTCGCGCCGCCTCGGATTCACCGACGCGGCCGAGGCCATCATCGCCGGCGTCGCCGACGAACATCCGGAAGTGGTGGCGATCACCGCCGCCATGGGCTCGGCGACGGGGCTTGGACGGATGGCGGAGTCCCATCCCGATCGGGTCATCGACGTGGGTCTGGCAGAGCAGCACGCCGTTACGCTCGCTGCCGGACTTGCAATGGGTGGACGCCGCCCGATCGTGTGTATCTACTCGACATTCCTCCAACGCGCCTTCGATCAGCTCCTGACGGACGTGGCGCTTCACGACCAGCCGGTTGTCTTCATGATCGACCGCGCGGGCGTTACGGGACCGGACGGGCCGTCCCATCACGGCGCCTTCGACCTCGCCTATCTCCGCATGATCCCCAATCTCTCGATCGCAGCTCCTTCCACTGCCGACGAACTCGGTGGCATGCTCGAGACGGCTCTCGCTCAGCCGGGTCCGGTGGCCATCCGCTACCCGAAGGCCGATGTCGACGCGATCCCTTCGCCCCCGTATCAGCCGGTCCCGTTCGGCGAGTGGGAGCAGATCCGTTCGGGTTCCGACGTCCTGCTCCTGGCCGTGGGCCGCATGGTTCCCGTCGCCGACAAGGCGGCGACCTTGTTGGAGGATGAGGGGATCTCTTGCGGTCTCGTCAACGCACGCTGGGTGAAGCCCCTCGACCCTCGCCTCCAGGAATGGGCGGCGCAGTACCACCGGGTCGTCACCATCGAGGATGGCGTCATCAGCGGCGGATTCGGTGCTGCGGTCCTCGAAGCCCTCGCGCCTGCGGGGATGGGGGGAAAGATCCGGACTCTTGGACTCCCCGACGAATTCCTCCCTCCAGGGAACGCCGACGTCCTGCTTTCGGGGCGGGGACTCGACGCCGAGGGGATCACTGCCACGATCCTCGGCGACCACTAGAAACGAAGACGCCCCGCCGGGAGATGACTCCCAACGGGGCGTTCCGCAGCTTCTGTTCGTACGGACCGGCTACTCGTCGGACCCGTCTTCCTTGTTCGCGATGTACTCGTTGTAGGCCTGGCGATCCCGCCAGGCCTCTCCCATGCTCGCCTGCAAGGAGTCCGGCAGTGCCTCAAGGTCAACAACCAGGTCGCTCTCTACCGGCCAGTCTTCGAGCAGTATCGGCTTGTAGCCCTCGGGGTAGTACTCGTCGGGGTCGATCTCCTGCTCGCGAACGAACGGTTCCTGGATGTCTTCCCGCTTGTTCCTCGGCAGCGGCACGACCAGTTGGCCGTCATCGAAGTCGAACTGAGGTGACCGGTTGTTCGGGAAATCGGGAATGATCCCTTCCCGGACCCAGATCTTGTCCTTCGTCACGTTCACCACCACGCCATCGGGTGCGCCGAAATGGAACGGCCCCTTCCAATGGTGGCGGATCTCGGCGACGGTCTCTTCGTTCTGGTACGCGTCGAATGCCATGTGCGTCACCATGCCGAGTCGGGGCTTGACCTTGTTCATCAGATACCCGGCCGCATATCCGGGCGTGTGATGAGTGTCGATCGTATAGCGGCCGAGGAACGGCGGCACGCCCTGGACGCCCGACGAGATGCTGATCAATTCGGCCTGCGTCTCGGTGATGTACACGTCGGCGCCGGCGGCATACTTCTCGTCAAGCTGACTCGGCCGACCATCACCCGTCCATACGACACTCATCCCGTTCCAGTTCAGCCGGTACCCGGAGGCTCCGTCCTTGGCGTGGGAACGCTGCCAGTGGATGACCTCGACGCCGTTCTCGTTGTAGACGACGCCGCCGTTGTCCCTGAAGTCGAACTCGTTGACTTCGACATCCCAGCCCTGACCATTGGGAAACACGTCAAAGGCATCCATGTGCCAACCGAGCATCATCTGCATGCCCTCGACCATCTTGGCCGTGCCGTACTCCGGGGTGCG
>JAUXCV010000212.1 GCA_030618675.1 Acidimicrobiia bacterium
AGGAGGTCGTAGTCCACTTCTACCCACGCTATTCCGCGGTCGGTTGCGAGGGTCCTCGCCTGAGGCTTCACGGCTTGCGCTACCAAGATCCCCCGCACCGGAGCGAGACGCTCGTCCCGGTTGAGAAACTCGAGATACCGGGTGAGTTGCTCAACGCCGTCGATCTCGCCCCGGCGTTTGACTTCGATCGCGACCGTGTGTCCCGCCGCGTCGCGGCAGAGGAGATCAACCGGGCCCACCGGCGTCGGGTATTCCCTCCGGATCAGCGTCAGCCTCTCCTCGATCGCCTCCGGTTGTTCGGCCAGCAGCCGTTGGAGCTCGAACTCGACGCCGTCCTTCTGCAAGCCGGGATCTTCACCGAGTTCGACGGTCGTATCCATGTGGACCTCGTGGAGATCGATCGTGAGCTGCTCCCCTTTGCCGTTGGTGAGGAACCACCGTCCGTCTTCTTCAACGAGATGGTTCGGAGCGTTCATCCAGTTGAGCGGCTTGTACGCGCCGGCTTCGGCATGCACAAGGAGCGACCCGTCGGCCTTGATGATGATCAGCCGGGTTGCGCGCGGCAGGTGGGCGGCAAGGCGGCCTGCGTAGTTGACGGTGCAGTCGGCGACGACGATTCGCATGGGGTGAGAGCGTACCGGCGAGATGACCTCTGTGGACCGGACACTCCTAGCCGACCGAGCCCTCCATCTGGAGTTCGACGAGTCGGTTGAGTTCGACGGCGTACTCCATCGGCAACTCCTTGACGATCGGCTCGATGAACCCGGCTACGACCATCGCCGTCGCTTGTTCCTCGGTAAGACCGCGCGTCATCAAGTAGAAGAGTTGGTCCTCGCCCACTTTCGATACGGTCGCTTCGTGGCCGATGTCGACGTTCGACTCTTCGATCTCCATGTACGGGTAGGTGTCAGACCGGGAGTCCTCGTCGAGGATCAGGGCATCACAACGAACGAACGAACGAGCGTTCTCCGCCCCCGGCTCAACACGGATGAGGCCCCGGTATCCCGCACGGCCACCGTGGATCGAGATCGACTTCGAAGTGATGAGCGACGTCGTATTCGGAGCGACGTGAACGATCTTCGCTCCGGCATCCAGGTGCTGTCCGGCGCCGGCCATGGCGATCGAGAGGACCTCGCCGTGTGCGCCTTCCTCCATCAGCCACACCGCCGGGTACTTGGCGGTGAAGCGCGATCCTAAATTGCCGTCGACCCATTCCATCGTCGCGTTCTTGTACGCCACGGCGCGTTTCGTCACGAGGTTGTAGACGTTGTTCGACCAGTTCTGGATCGTCGAATAGCGAGCTCGTCCACCTTCCTTGACGACGATCTCAACGACGGCGGAGTGCAGCGAGTCGCTCGAGTAGACCGGGGCCGAGCATCCTTCGACGTAGTGAACGAAAGCACCCTCATCGACGATGATCAACGTCCGCTCGAACTGGCCCATGTTCTCCGCGTTGATGCGGAAGTACGCCTGGAGCGGCTCGTCAAGGTGCACGCCCGGCGGGATGTAGATGAACGACCCGCCCGACCACACGGCCGAATTGAGCGCAGCGAACTTGTTGTCGCCCGGGGGAATGATCTTCCCGAAGTACTCCTGAACGATCTCCGGATACTCGCGAACGGCGGTGTCCATATCGGTGAACAGCACCCCGAGACCCTCGAGATCCTCCCGGTTCCGGTGGTAAACAACCTCCGAGTTATGAACGATCACGCCTTCGGCGACGAAGTTGTGCGGACCGTCGATCTCGATGTCGTAGACCGGTGCGATGTCCTCGGACTCGACCGCCACCACCCTCGCGAAGCCGAGTGTGTCTGTGACGTGACTCCGAATCGTGGTGCCGTGTGCGCCAGAGTCCGAGTGACGGTAAGCGCGCGTTCCGAGACGACTGAACCGCTTCGGATTCCGAAGATCGAGGCGCTCCACGTCGCCACCGATTCCCATACGAAACCCCGTCATGATGCGGTCCCGATCGAACGGATGCTTCGAATTGAATTCATAGGGACCCGACGGTCGCAACCCGCAGAGGCGGGCAAGATCTCCCACATCGCCGAGCATCGGCACGTTCACGGATGTCACCGACACAACGTTGCCATGATGATCCGGGCTGACATAGCCGTCGGCATCCACATACCCGCCTAGAAAGGCCAATCTCTGGTCAAGCGGCAGTCCGAAAACCCAGCTGGGAATGCGCTTCGTGTGAGAGTTTCCGGTGATCGCGTTGGCCTCGAGCCATTCGATGAGCGCCTTGCTCCCAAGGCTCACGCGCCACACATCTGGGTGAGTAGCCGTGATGCCGAATAGATCACTCGCGACGCGGCCGATCTCGGACTGAACCTCATGGTCGGACTCAGGCGCCGCGAGTTCCATTCGGTATGTGCCGTACCGAGGGTCGTTCCTCGTGTATCCATCGCCGAGCCAGAAACCGAGCAACCACATGAGGTCGACGGAAGTCTCGGGTGGAAACGCATCCGGTGTTGAAGCGACTCTCGCTAGGCGATGCGGCGTGCCGAAACCCGGAAGATCCCGAGCAACAGCCACGAGATCGCCAACTTCGATCTCATCGATCGTCTTCCACTGTCGCTTGTAGCGCGCACGTTGCCTCCCCGGCTTTCGGGCATCTGCCAGCGTCAAGACCGGGTGATTGCCTGTCGCATAGATCGAACGATGGAAGCGGCTTCCAACGGTTACGCGATAGGTCTGTTTGACGCCGGTCTGCGCGGCCGACTTGACCGGTGCTACCTCGAGCTCGCCGGTGTCCTCGTTCAGCGAGAAGACTCGGTCTCCCGGAACGATCTCCTTGATCGGCACCACTCCGCGATCAACCGTGTAGACGCGGACATCGCCGCGTAGACACTCATATTGTGCAGTTACACCGGCGAGGTACTTGCGTTCGGCTTCAGGGATACCGAGCTTCTCGTAGGTCTCCTTGATGGAGTCGGGGACCATGTCCCAGTCCTGAACCTGGCCCTCGGTCGGCTTGATGTAGTAGTAGATGTCGTCGAAGTCGATCGCGTTGAGTGCCCCATCACCGACCCACTGTGGCAACGGCTTGCTCAGGAACCGCTTGTAGGCCTTGAGCCGGAACTCGAGCATCCACTCGGGTTCCTTCTTCATACGCGACATATCACGGATGATCTGCTCGTTCAGGCCCTTCTCCGGCTTGTAGACGTAGTCCTCTTCGTCGGACCAACCGAGCTGGTAGGAGCCGAGATCGAGATCAACCGTGCTCATGATGCTGTACTCCCCGGATTTGCACTATCGAGATAGTGTCATTGTACGGGGCAAGTGGAACGAAAAACGCAGGACTTGAGCGACCGGTTGCGCCGGGGCAGGAACGAGTGGGAGTGGGGAAGACCGAACCGCCCCGGCGAACCGTCGCTCCCCTCTACAACGCACACCGGCCCTCTTTCGTTCCCCGAACGAACGGACTCAGAACACCTCTTCGCACCACGGCGCCACATCGCCGCGGAACATGCGACCAAGCAGTGTGATCGAGTCGGCGTCACCTCGAACCAAACCGGCTCGCGCCATCGTATGAACTCTGCCGCCGCCGAGATAGATGCTCCCAAGTTCGGGAGCACCGATCGACAGATCGCTGCCGGAATCGTCGATCCGCCGGCACACACCTACACCGTCGGCAACAGAGAGTTCGAATGATCCCCCTACATCCGGGAGGAAAGCATCATCGACGATGAACCGCAGGGTGCCGTCGGCGGAATAGGTACGAGCCTCCAGTGCAACGACGACTTCGAAGTCGGAGG
>JAUXCV010000155.1 GCA_030618675.1 Acidimicrobiia bacterium
TGCCACGCCATCCGATCCGGCCTGAACATCGATGGCCACCACCGACGGTGCGACGATGCCACGAGCAGCACGCACGAACACTCCATCGCCCCCGAAAGCAGCGGAGGCGGCCTTGAAGACATCTCCTTCGGCCGAGATCCCCGGGCGGTCGAGCGCCCTTTCGACCATGCCGGAGTGTTCGGATACCGCCCGCCGGAGCGACATGACGAGAAAGCCATCAGAGATGTGATCCTCGCCGATGAATGCCCCGTCCACAACGCGAGCCATGATCGGGTTCGGAAGATGAACCGCAAGAGGATCGTCACCGAGATCGGCAGCGGCGCCCGCCGACGGGCGATAGTCGTCGATGGAGAAATCGAGATCGACGTACCTCCAGATCTCATCGTCCTGCAAGGGCATGGCGCCGTCGGAGAACGCGTCGAAGGCAACGGAACGGACCGTCGACCGCCAGGCCGGGTCGTGTTCACCGGCCGTCGTCGAGACAGCCTGATCGAAGTGGGACACGTTGGGATTACCTCTGCTCGAGAGCACAGCCGAGATTACCGACACGTCCCTCGCTAACTGGACCCAGTATTTGAAGTCTCCACCTACCGTTCAGGGTTCGAGCTACCAAGAAGACCAGATGCCGCGGGCCAGGAACCGGCGGCACAGGGCGACAGGAGCAACCCCATGACTATTTCAATTCGACGAATCGCGCTCGGCGCGGTCGCGGCCGCCGTCCTCACTGCCGGGATGGCTCTGGCGACGCCACAGGCCGAGGCGGCGCCTCAGACCGAATCCACGGACTTTGTGATCAAGGCGTTTCCCCACGAGACCTCGATCGTCCATTTCTCGGACACCTGGGGAGCACCTCGCTCCGGTGGACGCCGCCACAAGGGAACCGACATCATGAGCCCAAAGGGGACATGGGTCGTCGCCGTTGACGACGGCATCGTCGAGAAGATCGACTGGCACCATCTTTCCGGGTGGAACATCGCGATCCGCCACGCCGACGGGTGGACGAGTCACTATCTGCATTTCAACAACGACAGCACCGGCACCGACGACGGTGCAGGCGGCCCGGAGACGGCGTTCGCTGAGGGGATCGAGGTCGGGGACTTCGTCAAGGCCGGGGAAGTCATCGGTTTCGTCGGCGACTCGGGAAACGCCGAGAGCGGAGGATCCCATACTCACTTCGAACTCCACGTCGATGGCCGGAAGGTCAATCCCTATCCGTACCTCGAAGAAGCGATGGACCGGAAGGTCCGAGAATCCGAGATGCAGGACATTCTGCAGTAGTGGCCGCCTGCGGCGGCGTAGCCCGTAGCCCGTAGCCCGTAGCCCGTGAAGATTCTGCCTGATCTACTGATCTACTGCTCTACTGATCTACTGCTCTACTGATCTACTGATCTACTAGAACCCTCGCCCGCTCGAAGACAGTGTCCAGCATCTCTTCGGTGAGCCTTCCCGTGAACGTGTTCTGCTGGCTGGGATGGAAGCTGGCCAGGACCACGGGACCGCCCGGAATGTGAACCTCGAGACCGTGGGTGAATCGCGGTCGCGGTCCGGGCAATCGATAGCCGTGATCACCGAGGTACCGCCAGATCGATCGGTAGGAGAAGTCGCCGAGTGCCACCAGGCCTTTCGGCTCGAGGATGTCGATTTCCCGGTCGAACCATACCGAACATGCGTCTCGCTCGCCGACCGTGGGCTTGTTCTGCGGTGGAGCACATCGCACGGGTGCCGTTGCCCACGCTCCGGTGAGAGTCAGGCCATCGTCGCGGCCGGATGACTCCGGTTGGCTCGCGAATCCGGCCCGCCACATCGCCCGATACAGCCAGTCTCCACTGCGGTCGCCGGTGAACATCCGCCCGGTTCGGTTCGCACCGTGTGCCGCCGGAGCGAGACCGACAACAACGACCCCGGCCCTTGGATCACCGAAGCCCGGAACGGGCAGGCCCCAGTACTCGTCGTCCACGAACGCCGCTCGCTTGTTCGCAGCGACCGCTTCGCGCCACTCGACGAGTCGCGGGCACCTGCGGCAGCCAATGATCTCTTCGGTGAGCAGCGTGAGTTCGACGACAGCGCTCACGGCGGAGGCAGGAGTTCGGCTGGATACGACGCGGCGTTCGACCACAGCAGCCACCCGTTCGCGCGCTCGTCAACTCTTCTCTGAATCCCCCGAACGTCGAACGCTGAGATCGTCCATGTCTGGAGCCAGGGCCGGTAGTAGGCGAACCCCTCGAGTCGCGAAAGACCGCTCACCAGCGCGGATTCGACGATGTCACCCGCATGGTCGTTCGGGTCTGCGTATCCCTTCCAGCCGGATCCATAGTTCGTTGAATACAGCATCGGACTCAGGACATCGATGGTTCGCGACATGAGACCCGGACGCTGACCAACTCCCTCGTCGGTCCCGGATTCGAGCGTGATACCCAGCACGCTCGCTGCGACGCCACACCGCGGGCTCAGCACCAGGTAGGCGCGCTTCAGGAACGCCTGGATCGAGGCAACGCGAATCTCCTCCGTGTACTCATCGTCGAACACGGCGGTCGACACGTCGCCACCGAACGGGAAGGATGCGAAATCGAATTGGATCTCATCAAAGCCTGCTTGACAGGCCTCTTCTGCAAGCGCCACCGGATACTCGTAGGACACCGGATCGGTCGGATCCATCCAGGCATCGCCGTTGCGAGTGAGCCATAGATCCGATCCGCCCTCCTCCAGCACGGCGTGGTCGGGCTCGGTCCTCGCCATCGGGGTGTCCTGGAAAGCGACGACCCGGGCGATCTTGTAGAGGTCGTGGTCGTCCATGTCCGAGACGATCTCGGCCAGGTCGTATTGAAGTGTCACCGCAGAAGCCTCGTGGGCGCCATCGACCGTCGAGTCGTAGAACACCGTGCCGAACTCGTCCTTGATGTCCACGACGAACGCGTTGATGCCGGTCGAATCGGCCATCGCAAGCAGACGCTGCCAGTGCTCGGGATCCCCCGCTGCGGGACCGCCGACGCGCACCCCATGCACGATGAGGGGCTCCATTGTCGTGTCGATCTCGCTCGTACTGCCATCCCACGACACGCTCGCGTCCTGCCACGTCGGGCGGGTGAGAACGAGTTCCCCCGGTGCCGCCCGAACGATCTCGAACAGGCCATCGTCGTTCGTCACGTCGTGGCCTTCGCCGAGCACGACTTCAACGCCCGGCAGAGCGATACCCCGATGGGTCGAGACGCGACCCGACAGCACGACCGGCTCCAGGCGGAATTCGATGCGATCCTCTCTGGGTGGCTCTTCTGCAACCTCACTCTTCGGTTCGAATCCTGGGGCAGACACCTCGATCGTCGTCGAGTTCTGAGGCCAGACGAAAGCCGGCACGCCTTCCTCGGTCTTGATCATCGAAGCGCCTTCAACAGTGATGTCTGCATCGAGGAGGCTCAGATCGTCCCCGGCAAGGACCACTACTTCGATCGTCGGTGGTCCGACCTCCGGGGGACGAAGCGAGGACGCGTCGAGAGGAGCCGGGCTTGTACAGCCGGCTGCGGCGATGGAGAGGATCACCATCGCGAGAGCGGAGATGCGCGCGACATGGGCCATGGATTCCTGTGGTCAGGGAAAGCGTAATGAACCATTGCCTATGGCGCGCAAGCGTGATAGGTTCAAACGGCTCTCTCAGAGGAGAGGGGGAAGGGGAGCACATGGCTGAGCGTGGACGCGAGACTGCGGCGGCAGATGCCGTCGGTCGGTACCTCGGACAGGTCTCTGACCACGGCTTGCTCGATGCCGAGGACGAGGTTCGACTCGCCCGGACAATGGAGATGGGCAGGAAGGCCCAGCGTCGACTCGAGTCTGACGATCCGGTTGAGGCAGCCGAACGAGCTTCACTGTATCGACTGGTCGAAATGGCGGACGAAGCGAAAGATGTCTTCATCCGCTCGAATCTCCGGCTCGTCATCTCGATCGCGAAGCGCTACACGGGACGCGGCCTCGATTTGCTCGACCTCATCCAGGAAGGCAATCTCGGACTCATTCGCGCGGTCGAGAAATTCGACTGGCGCAAGGGATTCAAGTTCTCGACCTACGCCACCTGGTGGATCCGCCAGTCGATCACTCGCGGCCTGGGGAACCAGGGTCGAACGATCCGGTTGCCGGTTCACATGGTCGACGTCGTCCGCACCGTCCAGGAGACCGAACTCAGTCTGCAGGAGCAGTTCCGCAGAGTGCCGACGGTCGCCGAGATCGCAGAAATGAGCGGCCTCGACGAGGACCGAATCGAGATGGCGCGGACAACGCCGGGGGACACGATCTCACTCGACCGTCCCGTCGGAGAAGAAGGCGACGCTCAACTCGGCGACTTCGTCGAGGATGAGGTAACCCCCGATCCGTTCACCGTCGTTGCAGAGGTGGCACGTTGTGAAGAGGTCTCCAAGGCGCTGGGCGTGCTCGAAGAGCGGGAATGCAAGGTGCTCATCATGCGATTCGGAATCGGCGGGAATCAGCCCCGGACGCTCTCCAGCGTTGGCGCCGAACTGGGGATCACACGAGAACGCGTACGACAGATCGAGAACAAGGCCCTCGGCAAGCTCCGACACCCGAGCGCCCTGTACGATCTTCGATCGTTGCTGTGAGAAGTAGCGCAGTAGCTCAGTAGCAAGTAGAGCAGTACTGATCTACTGATCTACCAACTAGAACAGCCTCAGGATGTCGGTGTCTGCGTCTCTCAGGAGGTCGTAGTCCACTTCTACCCACGCTATTCCGCGGTCGGTTGCGAGGGTCCTCGCCTGAGGCTTCACGGCTTGCGCTACCAAGATCCCCCGCACCGGAGCGAGACGCTCGTCCCG
>JAUXCV010000390.1 GCA_030618675.1 Acidimicrobiia bacterium
ATCGTACCCGACGCCTAACGAGAAGACGCCCCGGAAGAATCCGGAGCGTTCTCTGGCTGTTGGCTGTCAACTGTCGGCTGTTGTCTCTAAACCAGCTCGATCAACGCCATCTCGGAAGCATCGCCGCGGCGCTTGCCGAGCTTCGTGATCCGGGTGTAGCCACCCGGACGGTTCGCGTAGCGCGGGGCTACGTCGTCGAACAGCTTCGTCACGGCGTCGTTGTCGCCGATCTTTGCCAGAACGAGGCGGCGTGAATGGAGGTCGCCACGACGAGCTCTCGTGATGATCTTCTCAGCATATGGGCGCAGGTCACGAGCCTTGGCGTGCGTTGTCGTCACGCGCTCATACTCGATGAGTTGCGCGGTGAGATTCGCAAGGATCTTGCGCTGATGGCTTGGGCTGCCGCCCAGGCGGGCGCCCTTCTTCGGTCGCGGCATCAGACAACGCTTTCCGTGGGATCTGCATCGGCGAGCGACTGCAGAGAGAAACCGAGTTCGTCGAGTTTCGCGACGACCTCTTCGAGCGACTTCTGTCCGAAGTTGGTGATGTTCAGGAGATCCTCTTCGCTCTTGTCGATGAGTTCCCCGACGGTTTGAACCTGAGCGCGTCGCAGGCAGTTCCGGGGACGCTCTGACAGGTCGAGTGCCTCGATCGGGAGATCGAGATGCTCTTGACCGGTTGCCTCGGGCTGGATGATCTCGTCGAGTTCGAGTGCGTCGTAGTCGTCGAGGTCGGAGAACATCTCGAACAGGTTCCGCAGCGTGCCGCCGGAGGAGGAGATCGCCTCCGCTGGAGTCACAGATGCGTCGGTCTCGACATCGAGGACCAGCCGATCGAAGTCGGTCATCTGGCCGACCTGCGTGCTCTCGACCCGGTAGGCAACCTTGCGCACCGGCGAGTAGATCGAGTCGATCGGGATGATGCTGATGGCATCAGACGTCTTGTTCTTCTCGGCGCTGCGATAACCGACGCCGCGTCCTGCCGTCATCTCGACTTCGAGCTTCGCCGACGACGACATCGTCGCCAGATGATGGTCGGTGTTGACGATCTCAACGCCTGCCGGCGTCTTGATGTCGCCCGCCGTCGCCTCACCCTTGCCCGATGCGGACAAGTAGAGCGATTGCGGTTCGTCGACGTCGATGCGAAGCACGACTTGCTTGAGATTCAGGATGAAATCGACGACGTCTTCGACGACGCCCTCGATGGTCGAGAACTCATGCTGGACGCCTTCGATACGAACGGACGTGATCGCTGCACCCGGAACCCGGGACAGCAACGTGCGCCGCATGGTGTTTCCAAGCGTGTAGCCGAAGCCCGGCTCAAGCGGTTCAACGATGAACCGCGACCTAGTGTCGTTGACGATCTCTTCTTCGATGGTGGGCCGCTGCGTGATCAGCACGGAGAGCTTCCCCTTTCGGACTCGGTACTACTACTTCGAATACAGCTCGACGATGAGCTGTTCCTGGATCTCGGTGTCGATCTGTTCCCGGCTGGGAAGATCTTTGATGGTGATCTTGCGCTCATCGGCTTCGACGTCCATCCACTCCGGGACCGTCCGGTCGCCGGTGTCGATGGAGTGCAGAATCGGGAGGATCTCCAGACTCCGCTCCTTGACGGTGATGACCTCGCCGCCGCGAACCTGGTAGGACGGGATGTCGACTCGCTTGCCGTTCACGAGGAAGTGGCCGTGATTGACCAGCTGACGGGCTTGTGGCCGCGTCCGGGCGAGGCCGGAACGGTACACAACGTTGTCGAGGCGAGTCTCCAGGATGACGAGCAGGTTCGTGCCCGTGATCCCCGACTGGCGGGCGGCTTCCTTGTAGTAACGACGGAATTGCTTCTCGAGCACGCCGTACATGAAGCGGAGCTTCTGCTTCTCGCGGAGCTGGATCTGGTACTGGGATTCGCGAATACGCCCACGGCCGTGCTCACCCGGCGGGTAGGGGCGCCGATCGAAGTACTTCGCCTTGTTCTCATCGAGGAGCTGGCGAGCGCGACGGCTGACCTTCGTTCTGGGTCCGGTGTAGCGAGCCATCGTTAACGCATCCTCCGCTTCTTGGGGCGACACCCGTTGTGCGGTACCGGCGTGACGTCTTTGATCCCCGTGACCTC
>JAUXCV010000293.1 GCA_030618675.1 Acidimicrobiia bacterium
GGCGGCCGCCGTCGACTATCTCGCTTCGCTGGGGACCGGCGAGACCCGGAGGGATCGCATCCGATCCGCCATGAAACAGATCGGCGAGTACGAGCGATCGCTGTCTGAGCGGTTCTTGGAAGGAATCGCTCGGATGAGCGGCGTGTCGCTCTACGGACGAACGGACGCAGACGGTCGTACTCCGACGTTCGGCATCTCGGTAGGCGGTGTGCATCCCGAGGCGGTTGCCGAGGCTTTGGGCGATCTCGGGATCTTCGTGTGGTCCGGCGATTACTACGCGGTCGAGGTCATGCAGCGCCTCGGCGTCGCCGACGAGGGTGGCCTGGTACGCATCGGCTTCGTCCACTACAACGCCCTCGATGAGGTCGACCGGGCGATTGCCGCACTCGCCTCGATCGCTGAAGGAGTTCATACATGAGAACCTTCACTGAGGATTTCGTCTTCGGCGTCGCTGCTTCGGCGTACCAGATCGAGGGGGCCTGGGACAAGGACGGCAAGGGCGAGTCGATCTGGGACCGCTTCGTGCGGGAACCCGGACGGATCCTCGACGGAGCTACGGGCGACTTCGCGTGTGACCACTACCACCGATATCCAGAAGACGTGGCGCTGATGGCCGGGGCGGGAATTCCGGCCTACAGCCTCACCACGGCATGGACCCGCATCATCCCCGACGGACTCGGACCCATCGAACCGAGAGGGATCGCGTTCTACGACCGCCTCGTCGACGAACTGCTCGAACACGGGATCGAACCCTACGTGACCCTCTACCACTGGGACCTCCCCCAGGCGTTGCAGGATCGGGGTGGCTGGGCCAACCGCGACACGGTCGACGCCTTCGTTCGATACGCCGACGTCATGAGCGCTGCCCTCGGTGATCGCGTGAAGCACTGGAAGACGCACAACGAACCATGGGTCGCATCGTTCGTCGGCCATCGGGACGGCGCGTTCGCTCCCGGTCACACGGACTTCTCCGAGGCGCTCACCGCCGCCCATCACATTCTGCTCTCACACGGAAGAGCCGTCCCCGCCATCCGGACGAATGTTCCGGACGGTGAGGTTGGCATCGTCGTCGACTGTCGCCCATCCGCTCCGGCGAGCGACTCCGTCGAGGATGTCGCCGCGCAGAGACACTTCGATGGTTTTCGGAATCGCTGGTTCTACGACCCTATCTTCGGAAAGGGCTACCCCCCCGACATCGTCGACACGTACCGGGAACGCGGCAGGTTCGACACGGAGCAACCGCTGTTCGTGCTCCCGGGAGACCTCGACGAGATCGCTACCCCGATCGACTTCATCGGCATCAACTACTACACCGCTATCGAGGTGGTCGCCGGAGCCGATGAAGTGGAGGACACAGGCGTCGCTCCGGGACCGAATCCTCCCGACAGGTACACCGAGATGGGATGGCCGATCGTCCCGTCGGCTCTGACAGCGTTCCTCAAGCGAGTCCATGACGACTACGGGGCCACGGACATCCGGGTCACAGAGAACGGGGCCTCCTACTCGGACGGCCCGGGACCCGATGGGGCGATTCACGATGAGCGCAGGATCGAGTATCTCCGGGCCCACCTCGAGGCGGTTGCGGATGCGATCGACCTCGGTGTTCCGGTGACGGGGTACTTTGTGTGGTCGATCCTCGACAATTTCGAATGGGCGCTGGGCTACTCGCAGCGTTTCGGACTCGTCTGGGTCGACCACGAGACCGGCGAACGCCTTCCGAAGGACAGCCTCGCCTGGTACGGCAACGCGATCGCGTCGCGGTCGGTCGACTGAGTTTGGTCGAACGGCCCTGGTCGCATCTCCGTTCTGCGTCCACGATGAGGAGAGAAGCGACGCGCTCCGGGGGGCGCAAGGAGGTGCGTCATGCGACGCGTCATGGCAATACTCGTTCCCGTTCTGCTCATCGCTACGGCATGCACGAGCAGCACCGAATCGACCACGACCAGCAGCGTCACCACGGTGCCAGCGACTACCACGACCAGCACTGCAACCGTGACACCGACCACGGTCGACACCGCGACCACGACCACCACCACGACCACCGTTGCTCCTGCGGAGACACCGTCCTTCCCGAGCGACTTCGGCGTCGCCCTCACGGATGTCCCGCTGATCACTCAGGAGACGTACGCGGGGCCGGAGTGGCCGAGATCACTCGACGGTGTCGCGTTCGTCGATGCAGTACCAGCCTCGCTCCAGGACGATCTCCTGGAGAACGGGTTCGCCATCGAACCCAACTCAGACGAGTACGCATACCCCGAAGCGCTCACCTGGAGCACACACTTCTCGGCGAAGTACGAAGCGCTCAGCCCGTACGACGGGCGAGCGGTGTTCGTCACCACCGATGCCGCGTATCACCTCTGGCATCAGGTCTTCGACATGGTGCTGAGGGACACCGAGACCCGCACGCTGCTACCCGTGCTGGAACGACTCGTCGGAAACCTCGTCGACGCGAGCCGCGAGCAATCCTCCGGCGCTGCCGGCACCGACATCGAGGACGCCACAGTGGGGGCGCAGGAGCATCTCGAAGCCGTCGCGACCGTTCTCGAACTCGACGTCGGGTCGATCGGTGACCGCGCCACTGCCGAGGTCGCCCTCGTCGAGGAGCATACGCAACTTGTCGCCTCCCCGACGGTCGGTGGAGATTGCCCGCTCTCCTGTGTCGACTACTCGCTCATGAAGCCGCGCGGTCACTACACGCGTACCGAGGACCTTCAACGCTTCTTCAAGGCGATGTCGATCCTCGGCAACACCATGTTCCTCGTCGGTGACGCGCACACGCTCCGGGTCGGAACCCTGATCTCCCGACTGATCGTGGCGAACCCGGAGAACATCCAGGATTGGGACATGATCTACAACCCGACGGC
>JAUXCV010000375.1 GCA_030618675.1 Acidimicrobiia bacterium
TAGACCTCGTCGGCCTCGAAGGTCACCGTCGCCTCATCGTAGAGATCGTGGCTCGCCGATCGGCGTCCTTCGACGACGACCTGGCCCTTGTACAACCGCAGCCTGGCCTCGCCGCTGACACGGACCTGCACGTCGTCCATGAACGCCTGAAGCGCTTCTCTCTCCGGTGAATACCAGAATCCGTTGTAGACCATCTCCGCGTACCGGTTCGAGAGCTCATCACGCAGGTGCGTCACCTCCCGGTCGAGGGTCAAAGACTCCACGGCTCGATGAGCGTGATAGATGATCGTCCCTCCCGGAGTCTCATAGACCCCGCGGCTCTTCATCCCGACGAAACGGTTCTCGACGATATCGACCCGACCCACGCCGTGCCGTCCACCGATCTCGTTCAACAGGGTCAGCAGGGCAACGGGGGCCATCTCGGCGCCGTTCACCGACACCGGGTTCCCCGACCGGAACCCAACGGTGATGACCTCCGGTTCATCGGGTGCGTCCTCGGGGTCCGTCGTCATGCGGAACATGCCGGGAGGCGGACCCGCCCACGGATCCTCCAGCACTCCACCCTCGTAGGAGATGTGGAGCAGGTTCGCATCCATGGAGTACGGCATGTCGGGCGACGTGGGCACCGGAATGTCGAAGCGCTTCGCGTAGCCCTCGAGGTCGGCCCGTCCCTTCATGTCCCACTCGCGCCAAGGTGCGATCACCTTGATGTCCGGCTTCAGTGCATAGGCAGACAACTCGAACCGCACCTGGTCGTTGCCTTTCCCTGTCGAGCCGTGGGCGATGGCATCGGCCCCCGTTTCCTCTGCGGCGCGCACGAGACCTTTCGAGATCACCGGGCGGGCAAGCGACGTGCCCATGAGGTAGTAGCCCTCGTACAGGGCGCTGGAGCGCACGGCCGGGAACACGAAGTCCTCGACGAACTCCTCCGTGAGATCCTCCGTTATCGCCTCGACGGCCCCGGTCGCGAGCGCCTTCTCGTGCGCCTCCTCAACCTCATCGCCCTGGCCCACGTCGGCGGTATATGCCACGACCTCCGCGCCGTACTCCTCGATGATCCACCGCAAGATGATGGATGTGTCGAGACCGCCGCTGTAGGCGAGAACAACCTTCTTGATTCCACGTTTCACTTCATGCTCCTTCAATGTCGGCGGCAACCGCCGCCGTTCCAACTGACTCATCAACGGCGATGAACACCGTGTCGTCGCCCGCAACCGTGCCGAGTACGCCCGTCATGCCGGCAGCGTCGATCTTCCCTGCCACTAGGTGCGCGGCGCCCGGCGGCACCCGGAGAACAACAACGGACCCGGTCGCCGCCACCGACTCAACGAACTCGTTCACCGCGATCCGGAGCGCCGACCGTGCGCGACGAGCCTCGTCGGGATCCTGGATCCGATACCGGGGAACACCAGCGTCCGGCTCCTTGATCGCCCCAACGGCATCGAGATCGCGCGAGATCGTCGCCTGGGTGACATCATGTCCGGAGTCGGAGAGGAGACGGCGCAGTTGCGCCTGGCTCTCGATCGTTTCAGTCGTGACCAACCGGGTCACCAGTCTCCGCCTGGCCTCGGTGGAACTCACAGGACCGGCTCCTTGGTGATCATCGTCCCGATGCCCTCCGGCGTGAATACCTCGAGGAGGACGGCGTGCTGAATACGACCGTCAACGATGTGAACCCTCTCAACCCCACCGTCGATCGCTGTGATGCACGACTCCAACTTCGGAAGCATCCCTGCCGATACGTTCCCCAACTCCAGCAACTCCTTGATTCCGTCCTCGGTTGAGCGTGCGATGAGGGTGTCCTCCTCTCCGAGGACGCGGTAGAGGCCCGTCACGTCGGTCAGGAAGACGAGTTTCTTCGCTCCGACGGCTACTGCGAGTGCCGCGGCTGCGGTGTCGGCGTTCACGTTGTAGACGTGGCCGTCTTCCCCTCTCGCAAGTGGCGCGATGACGGGTACGAACCCCTGGCTCTGGAGACTCGTGACCAGACCAGGGTTGACCCGGGCGATTTCCCCGACGAAACCAAGGCGCTCATCCTTCGGACGAGCGACGAAAAGATTGCCGTCCAGGCCGTTGATGCCGGTAGCGACACAGCCGTGTGCATTCACCAGTCGGACGATATCGGGATTGATCTCCCCCGCGAGCGTCGATTGGACGACACGGATCGTCTCAGCGTCGGTGACCCGAAGCCCTTCGACCCATTGTGGTTCGACCCCGCGCTGATGCATCGCTTCGCTGATCCGGGGACCTCCACCGTGAACGATGA
>JAUXCV010000237.1 GCA_030618675.1 Acidimicrobiia bacterium
CGCGAAGGACTTCTGGTCGATCGTCGTCTACGACCCGCAGACACGCTCGGAACTCCAAACGAGCCAGCAGTTCCCCAGCCGGAACAACAAGAAGGACGATCTCGTGGCGAACGCCGACGGTTCCGTCGACATCTACTTTGGGCCTGAGGCTCCCGACGGGTTCGAGGAGAACTGGATCGAGACCATTCCCGGCAAGGGCTGGTTCATCGCCCTCCGGTTGTACGGGCCGCTCGAGCCGTGGTTCGAGCAGACCTGGCGGCCGGGAGAGATCCAACCGATCAACTGAGGCCGACGGGCAACGACGATGCAGCCCGTCACGGGCTGGGAGCGTGCTGATCCCACCACTTCAGCACCCGCAGTGAGCGCAGCGTGTTCCATCGCCCCGGCACCCTCCCCGGTTCGAGTGTGAAGAAGGTATCCCCGGAGTACTGGGGTCCCTTCACCCAGCGGCCGTCGGGACGGCGTCGGGCTTCCACGAGTTCGATGGCGTCGGCGGCCCGGGGGTCAGGAACGGCACCGGCGTCCTGCAGATGGTCGAGGCCCCGCAACACGTCGTAGTGCCATCGTGGCGGGAAATGGAATGCCGTCCAGGCGCCGTTGATCACCGCCCCGGTGCGGTGTGACCGGTACATCCGGTGGTCGAGCATGAACGCGTGTCCGCGTGCGATGGCCGTGTCGGCATCGCTGCGGCCCGTTCTTCGTTTCCATTCCGTGAGCCCCTCGAGGACCGAGATCGTGGTGTGGAACGATGAGTGAGTGGCGCCCAGGTGGTCCCGGCAGTTCCAACCGCCGTCGGGCATGGCCGCTGAGAGCAGCAGTTCAGCGATCGAGTCGACCCTCGGATCCTCTGCGTCAAAGTAGGACGCGAGGGAGAGGACCATTCCGTTGACGCAGCGCTCGGTGAGGTCGCGGCCTGACCAGTAAGACACGCCGCCTTCCACCCAGGTGGCGCCGTCGAGGAGCCTCACGCATCCCGAGATCGCCCCGTCGTTGGAGGGTGTCAGGCCGAGCCTCCGCAGGAGCAACAGCGTGTACGTGGTCGAAGTCCACTTCGGGGAATAGAGTCCGCCGCCCCACGTGCCTCCGGCGTCCTGGTGATCCAGCAGCCTCCTCCCCCATCCGTCCAGGCCGACCTGGACCCGCGTCTCTCTCCAGATCGTGGGATTCCGGTCCAACAGATCTCGCTCCACCTGCCAGCGAATCGCAGGATCCCCCGCCACGAGCCAATCGAGAACCGGATCACTCATGGGCCCATGGTGCGTGGTCACTCTCGAAACTGCAAGCCCACGAGGCCGAGTGCATCCTGGTCCTCGGTAGGACCTACCCGGACGTACCACCGATGACCGCCGAATCGGCCAGGTTGTGGAGGCGGACCTGGGCGCGAGAGACGAGTCGATCCTCTACTGGGTCGCTCATCTCAACCTGCCACACCTGCTGTGACCGTCCCCGATGGATCGGTGTTGCCACGGCGCGGATGGTGCCCTGGCGCATCGAGCGATAGAAGTCGGTGGAGTTGGAGACACCGACCGCGCCGGCCATGTCGTGCTCCATCGCATACACGGCCGCCCCGACCGAAGCCGCCGTCTCGGCGAGCACGCAGTAGATCCCGCCGTGCACGAGGCCGTACGGCTGGAGATGCCGCTCATCGACATCGAGTGTCAGGACGCATCGGTCCGGCCCGACTTCTTCGTACTCGATGCCGATGAGCCCGAACAGCCCTTCGTGCGAGTCGTTCTTCATCTCCATCAAATCGACCTCCGAATCTGCGATACGTTGCACCCTATCGCTCCTGTCGGAGTCCCCAGTTAGTTGCGGCTACGGTTGTCTCTGCATCGCTCGGTGCCGTGTGTCCACGCCGACCATGCCTTCACACGATTGTGACAAGGGGTAGCCAATGCTCCATCACGTAGCCATGTTCCGCTTCAAAGAAGCGCAACCGCCGAGCAGATCGACGTCCTGGTTGGATACCGTTTCTTTCCATTCCGCGGGCTGTTGGCACCATATAGAGCGCTACCAACCCTGGGTATGCGGTGTTGGGTAGGTTGGCGCTGCGGGTAATCATTGGACCGGCACGGAGGTTCAATCGACACATGAGCGACATGACCGTCACTTTCCTCATCCTCGGGGTGACGATCCTGCTGTTCATATGGGGCCGCTGGCACCCGGATCTGGTGGCCGTCGGGTCGTTGCTGGCGCTCTTCCTGTTCGGTGTCGTCGATCTGAGTGAGGCGTTCTCCGGCTTCGCCAACGCGACCGTGGTCTTGATCGCCTCCCTCTTCATCGTCGGCGAAGGTCTCAGTCGAACCGGGGCAACCGCCTATTTCGGGGACAAGCTGATCGGTGCCGCCCGGGGCAACGCCCTTCGCCTGCTCGTGCTCTCGATGGCCGCCACGGCGATCCTCTCAGGGTTCATCTCGAACACGGGAACGGTCGCAACCCTGATGCCGGCCGTTGTGCTGGCATCGTGGGGTGTTCGCAAGGTCCCGTCGGCCTACCTGATCCCGATCGCGTTCGCCGCCAACGCCGGTGGACTGCTGACATTGACAGGGACGCCACCCAACATCGTGGTGACCGATGCCCTGCATGCCGCCGGGTTCCGAGCGTTCGGATTCTTCGAGTTCGCTCTGATCGGTATCCCCCTCCTCATCGTCGGCGTCGTCTATATGGCAACCCTCGGGCGCCGTCTGCTCCCAGCCCGTCGCTCCGGCGATGCCCCACCCGTCCTCGAAGAGGAGATGGACGAGCTCGCCGAGTTGTATTCCCTCGACGGTGACCTTTATCGCATGCGGGTTCGCAAACCCTCGCCCCTCGTTGGCTCGTCGCTGCGCGAATCAGACCTCGGACGCCGGTTCGGCATCTCGGTGCTCCAGATCGAACCGCACCCCGGGGAGCCGAACCTGCTCGAGCAGACGCTCCCCTCCCCGGTTCGCGAACGCATGGAGGCCATAACGGCCGAACCGCCGACGCTCCCCGACCCCGACCAGACGATCAACTACAACGATGTCCTCATCGTCAGCGGAACACGCGCTCAGGCTCATGAACTCGAAGTGGCCATGCAGCTCGGCGTGCTGCCAGTCGACGACGCCGGACAGGAGCTCGAAGATCTGCTCTCACAGGAGATCGGCATCGCAGAAGTGTTGATCACTCCGCGCTCGTCGTACATCGGCAGGGCCGTGTCCAAAGGCGCCGTCGGCAAGACGTTCGGCGTTGTGATTCTGGGGCTCCGGCGCGGCGATCACGTGCTGCCCACGACCGAGCCGCTCAGGTTCGGAGACGCTCTGCTCGTTCGGGGGACGTGGAAGGCGATCAAGAGGATCGCCGACGAGCAGCGAAACTTCGTCGTGGTCGGTCAGCCCGAGGAGATCGCCTCTCAGGTCACCGAACTGAACGCGAAGTCTTGGCTCTCGATCGGCATCCTTGTGGCGAT
>JAUXCV010000435.1 GCA_030618675.1 Acidimicrobiia bacterium
GGGAGGCGTTCTTCGTGCGAATGGTTATCGTCTACGCGGCTGCTTCTTCTTCCGGGTCACGTTTGACGAAGACGTAGTAGATGCCGCCGATGATCCCGATGGCACCCGCCGCGATCAAGAGGATCGGGAGATAGGTCCCGAACATCTTGAGCTGGCTGATACCTTCGTTGGCGTCGTCCACCGCGTCCTGGACCGACGCAGCCGCCGTCACGTACTCGAGGTGCTGCACCTCGGCGAGTGCGACCGGTGCCGGTGCGCCCGGAATGGCGAGCGCTACGGCTCGCGATTCCATCACGTCGATATCGATGAGGACGCCGGTCGTCGGCTCCACCCAGTATGTCTTGTCGTACGCGAACGTGTAGGTCAACGGCACGGGGTCGGGCATCGCTTCGAGCGCCGGTGCCAGTTGCGCCAACTGCTCATCCGGGATCCCGAACAGGGGAGCAAGTTGGAGGAGCGTCTCTTTCGGGAACGCGGGCGGGAACTGGGCGAGCAGTTCGGGATCCACGATGACGGAGGCTTCTTCCGCCGCGTGGTACCTGTACGTGTCGATCCCGCCACGCTCTTCTTCACCCTCGTAGGCGAGGACCGTGGTCTGCTGCGTGTCGCCGTTCCAGCCGATGTAGTCCGCTTGCTCGCTGCCGATCGGCCAACCGATCACGAGGCCTTCCCGCGGGAGGATCCGTGCGTCACCGGAGAAGTCCTCCATCGCATCCATCGTCGTGCGGTTGATCGCATAGATGCTCAGGGACTTGGCCAATGGTCCTTCCGGAGAACTCATCACGGCGAGATCGGAAACCACCGCACCGTCGTTGCCGCCGACTTCAAGTGTCTTCACCGACCGTTCGATGGTGACGGGGATGTTCTTGAGGAACAGGTTCGCGAGATCACCGCTCTCCAACGCCGCGGCATTCATCATCACAGCCAGTTCGCCTTCGTAGTTCCGCGTCGAATCGACGTCGGAGGGGAATTTGGCCTGTGACGGCAGCACAACGAACTTGATCGCCAGGCCTCCGACCATCATGACGATCCCGAGTATCAGGATCGTGATCCCCAGTCCTTTGCCCTTACCCATGTGCACACCTCGTTCGTATCGTGGACGTGTTCGATCGCCCCTGGTTCGGTGTATGACGATAGCCGATTGGCCGCACCGGCACGGGTAGGAGTCCGTTTACTGAATCAGTCTTATCCTCTTTCATCTGCGAGAATTGCCCGTGTCCGCTACGAAAGATCCTGATGTCCGGCAACGCCACGTTCAGTATGACCGATACCGCCATCGTCTCCATCGCCCATGTCGACGCGCCGGAGGTGATGACCTCGGCACAGTTCGACGAGATACTGGCCGAGACGTACGAGCGCGTTGGCGCTCAGGCCGGGCTCCTGGAAAGCCTTGCAGGGATCGAGGAACGTCGCTGGTGGCCGGAAGGGTATCTCTTCACCGAAGCGGCCGCGGCAGCAGGGGCGAAGGCCATCGAAGCGAGCGGCATTCGCGCCGATCAGATCGGATTGCTGATCGACACGTCCGTGTGTCGCGATCGGCTCGAACCGTCATCGGCCGTGACGGTTCACCACGCGCTCGACCTTCCGAGTTGGTGCCTCAGTTTCGATCTCTCCAACGCTTGCCTCGGATTCGTCAGCGCTCTTCAAGTGGCGGGGAACATGATCGACAGCGGCCAGATCAACTTCGCCCTGATCGTCGATGGTGAGGGGAGTCGCCAACTCCAGCAGAACACTCTCAATCGCCTTGCCGGCCCCGATGCAACGATGGCCGATCTCTTCGCTGAGTTCGCATCACTGACACTCGGGTCGGGGGGCGCCGCGGCCGTCGTCGGACGCCATTCCGACAATCCCGGGAGTCACAAGGTCGTCGGTGGGATCGCGAGAGCCGATACCAGTCACCACGCTCTCTGCGTGGGGGACCTGCACCAGATGCGAA
>JAUXCV010000234.1 GCA_030618675.1 Acidimicrobiia bacterium
GCCCTCGTCACGTCGAGCTCCGCGGAGATCCACTCCACGAGAGACCGATGCCCGCTACGCGACGCAGCGTTGGTCTTGTTCAACTCGTGGACCAACACCGCCTGCTCACACCGCAGATCAGAGATCTTCGCCTCAACCTCGCGGAGCCTCTCAGCCATATCGTCAGCGGAACGGGTATAGAACAACATACGAACAACGTATCAGCCAGGTAGGACGGAAAAGGCGCGAAAACCAACAAACCCGAAAGAAATCCGAAAGGATCTCTTCGATCAGCCCGTCGAGCGTGCGTCCGCTATCAACTCGCTCTGCAACTGCTTCACCTTCTGCGTCAGCGACACGTGGTATACGTGCGGGTTGACAAGGCGTCGCACACCTATGTCAAGGAGTCCCAGGTCCGCGATCCGGCGCTGCCTCATCTCGTCGAGGGACGGCACCGGACCGATTCGTTCACCCTCCCGGTAGGCAGGAACGACCAACTCTTCGACGTCGCGGATGTCATCGAGCCGACGGACGATGCCCTCCCGGTGCGGGTGGTAGAGATCAAGACTTCCACCGAAAGAAAGATCCTCGTCTCCGGCGGAGATGACATCGGCCGTTGCGAGACCGCGATCGTCATACGCCCGCCAGACTCGCTTGTCGCCGGGAATCGGCATCTTCTCGGGTGTATCCGAGACCTTCATCGCTGGGAGCCACTCCCCCATTTCATCGATGGCAACAAGTTTGTAGACACCTCCGAGCGCCGGATAGCCGTGCGACGTGATCAGGCGAGTCCCGACACCGTATGTGAGTCGGTGGAGGACGGCGTTGCCGTCGACGCCGTAGCGCGGGCCCTCGTCGACGATCTGCGCCCGGATCTGCCACATCGCCAACTCGTCGAGTTCAGAGGAGAGCACAATGCGCGCGTCGGGGAATCCACCATCGTCGAGCATCCGCGCGGCGCGCACCGCGAGGTGGGCAAGGTCACCCGAGTCGAGCCGAATCCCAACCGGCTCATGGCCCTCGGCTCGCAACTCTTTGAAGACCGTGATCGCGTTCGGTATGCCGCTTTCCAGAGTGTCGATCGTGTCGACGAGCAGCAGGCACTCATCCGGATATGTCGCGGCGTACGCGCGGAATGCACCGACCTCGCCTTCTCCGAGCGCCATGAAAAGCTGCACCATGGAATGGGCATGAGTGCCCTGCGGCTCGATCCCCATTGCGTGGGACGTTCCGACGTTGCTCGACGCGTCGGCACCGCCGATCAGCGCCGCCCGAGTGCCGGCGTTGGTCCCAACGTCGGGTCCCCGCCGCATCCCGAACTCCAGCACGGGTCCTCCGGCGGCGGACTCCGCGACTCGGGACGCCTTCGTGGCAACCAGCGTCTGATAGTTGAGGTGATTCAGGAACGACGTCTCGAGAATCTGAGCAACGGCCAGGGGGCCCTCAACGATCGCCAACGGTGCGTGACCGTGAACGACCCGGCCCTCGGGTACGGACCGGATCGAAACACCTTCGAAGCCGCCGGTCTCCGCAAGCCACGACAGGAACCCCTCATCGAACCGACGCCGGCCGCTCGCGCAACGCTGGGCCCGGAGACGATCGAGATCCTCGTCGCGAATCCGTGTGGACTCGATCCAGTCGAGGAGCCACTCGAGACCGGCGAACACTGCGTAACCGGCCTGGTGGCGCCCGTAGTCGGGGTACCGGCGGAAGAAGTAGTCGAACTGCGCGGTTCGCTCATGCAAGCCGTACTTCCAGTACAGCTGCGACATGGTGAGCTGGTACTGATCGGTGAACAAGAATCCCTCTGTCAGATCACGACGTTCTGTGGTCATAGATCACACGTTACGAGACATGAGACTCGAGAAGAAACGAGCGTCTCAAGTCTCCTATCGGCCTCCGCTACTCGGCTACTCAGTTACCCAGCTACTCCCTCAGCCACCCTCCGTCATCGGGCGCACATCGAGAGCCCTGTCGAGTTCGTCCTCAGGCAAGACGTCCATCTCGAGAGCGACCTCGCGGACACCTCGTCCCTCGCTGAACGCTTTCTTGATGACCTCGGAGACCTTGTCGTATCCGATGTGGGGCACGAGGGACGTGGCGACGATGGCGTTCTGGTCGAGCAAGAAGGCCGCCCGCTCGACGTTGGCGGTGATACCGTCGACCGTCATGTCCTTCAGGACCCGGGCGCCGGCAGCAAGGAGTTCGATCGACTCGAGCATCGCATGACTCATCACCGGCATCATCACGTTCAGTTCGAAGTTGCCGTTCGCCCCGCCCCAGGTGATCGTGACATCGTTCCCGAACACGCGAGCAGCGATCATCATCACGGCCTCGGGGATCACAGGGTTGATCTTCCCCGGCATGATCGATGAGCCCGGCTGGAGCGACGGAAGGGCGATCTCGCCGATGCCGTTGCGTGGGCCGGACGACAGCCAACGGAGATCATTGACGATCTTGAACATCGATGTTGCGACCGTCTTCAACACCCCCGACGCGTTCACATAGGCATCCTTCGCCGCCTGCGCCTCGAAATGGTTCTCGGCCTCAACGAAGTCGTAGCCGGACCGCCGGCTCATGATCTCGATCGTTCCCTCCGCGAAGCCCACGGGTGCGTTGATGCCGGTACCGACCGCGGTTCCGCCGAGCGCGAGTTCGCGCAGTTCGGGAAGCACCGTCTCGATCCGTCCGATGCCCTTGCCGATCTGCGCCGCATAGCCCGCGAATTCCTGTCCGAGCCGCACCGGCGTCGCATCCTGAAGGTGCGTGCGACCGGACTTCAGCACGTCATCGAACTCGACCGCCTTTGCATCGAGGCCCGTCTTGAGATTCCGCAGAGCCGGGAGCAGGTCCTCTTCCATCGCTGCGACCGCGGCCACGTGCATCGCCGTCGGAATCACATCGTTCGACGACTGACCGGCGTTCACGTGGTCGTTCGGGTGCACCAGCTTGGATCCGAACTCACCACCGAGGATCTCCGTCGCACGGTTCGCCAGCACCTCATTGGCGTTCATGTTCGTGGACGTGCCCGAACCGGTCTGGAAGATGTCGACGACGAACTGGTCGTCGAACCGGCCGTCCATGAGTTCCTCGGCAGCGGCGATGATGGCATCGGCCTTGTCGGCGTCGACGTTCTCCATCGACTTGTTCATCTCTGCCGCGGAACCCTTGATGAGACCGAGGGCCCAGACGAACCGGCGACCGAAACGCAGGTCGGAGATCGGGAAGTTGACAACGGCCCTCTGGGTCGATGCTCCGTAGTAGGCGTCGTCGGGGACAGAGACCTCACCCATCGAGTCACGTTCGATTCGCATGCAAGCTCCTTTGTCGGGGAATCCCGGCTCAGGATACCTTCGCACGAGCGGGTCCGACCAGAGGAGACTGGAAGGGATTCGCTACTCGAGCGCTCGGGCAACCGCGGCCGGGAAGATCGTTCCGACATCGCCCTCGATTCGGAGCGTGACGAGAGGCGACCGGTCGTGCTCGGTCGCACCCCGGTTGACGACGGCGTACGAAGCTCCGTGCCGGGCGGCTTCCAGCGGGATGTCGGCGGCCGGGGTCACCGAGAGCGCCGATCCGAGAGCTATCACCACGTCAGCACGCTTCGCCGC
>JAUXCV010000025.1 GCA_030618675.1 Acidimicrobiia bacterium
CAGGCGCTCTCGTTCCCGACCAGGCCGGCATCGATGCCGCCATCGGCGCCCAGCCGACCCCACCGCCGACCGGCGATCCCAACATGCCGACACCCAGCCCGAACCTTCCCGGGGCGCTCGATCAGATCAGTGGTGGTGAAAGCTCGCCACTGCCCCCCGGTGCGACCAAGGTGGGGCAGGCCATCAAATACGAGATCCAGCCAGGGGATTCCCTCTCGCTGATCGGTGCCATGTTCGGCCTTACCTACGACGAACTGATCGAGCAGAACCCGGAGCTCCTTGGCGAGCATGGGAAGGCTACGGTCATCCATCCTGGCGACATCATCAACACGACTGCCGCTGCTGGCCGTGGCACTGAGGCTCGCGAAGGTGTCAGGGACAAGGGCTTCGAGACGGCTGCGGAAGGCATCGAGTTCTCGAAGGCGAACCGCCCCGGACAGCAGGCGAGGGCCCGAGCAGCAAGGGGGTAGGCCGTGAAGTCGATGGTGCCACAAAGGATCTACGGTGAATACGCGGCCGGGAGGACGGCAACCCGTCAGTCGGGCGATACGGGCTCGTCCCGATACAACGCTGCCCCCGGCACGGTCCCGTCATATGACACGACTGATCCGCAGTACGGTGCCCCCACTGGCCGCTCACCCGAACAGGGTGGTGGGATAGGGCGACAGGCCGGTGCGTATCAGGTTCCGAATCCGTACGAGGACTGGATGAGGCAGATGCAGGATCAGATGGCGGCGATGAGCGCCGGCATGGGGGCATACGCCCCCCCTGCTCCCCCTCGGATCGATGAGGATCTCGAGCAGAGGGCGCTCCAGGCTGCACTGGACCGGATCAGCGCAGAGTACGGGATCCGCATAGCGGAGCCTCAGAACGCTCTGAACAGCCTGGGTGGTGATTACCAGATGGCGATGCAGCAGAACAGCCGACTGTTCGGTGACGCCGAAAGGCAGCAGAACAGCGCGATGGCTGGCCGTGGCTTGCTCCGTTCCGGCGTGAGGAACACGGAGATGCAGCGCGCTTTCGATCCGATCGAGTCTCAGCGTCGCGAGATTCAGAACACGATGGCGTACGGCGAAGGTGTGGAAGAGAAGGACTTTGGGACTCAGGCGCTGTCACTACAGGCAGCGATTGAGCAACTCACAGCAGCCCAGGGGAACGCAGAACTTGAGCGCAGGCTCGAAGCGGAGAGGTCGGGCCTGTCCCACCGTCTCGCTACAGCCAATCCGGGAGGCTAGAGATGGGTACAGGTGATGCGCTGACACCGCAGAAGTCGTTCTGGGATCGGGTGAAAGAACCGGGGAATCTGGCGCTTGCTTCAGTTCCGGTTACCGGGCTCCCACAGGCTGCATGGAAGATAGCCTTTGAGTCGTATTACGACAGCCACATACGGGGCACCGAGGGGCATGCCGGTGAGGCCCCGACGGAAACGTCACCAGCCGACGTGCAGGTGCCGACCTTTCGACCGCCGACCTACAGCACGGATCAGTTCCCCTCGGGCGCGGACCAGCAACAGGCCGCTATCGGCGCCGGCAGCGACGCCTACATGCAGTACATGGATGAGCGGACCGACGCGTGGAGGCGTCAGCAGGAGGCGATCGACGCTCAGTACGGTGGGAACATCGCCAGGCAGGGCGATCGTATCGACGACCTTGGTGGCCGTCTGGGCGGCAGCATGGACGCCTACGGGCGGTTCGAGGGTCGCATGGCCGGCCTTGATACGGAGATCCCGTACGGCGCCATCGCCGACGCGGACACGTCGAGGGTGTCGGAACAGTTCGACGCTGCGGAGGGCCGGCTGGGCGAGGCCTTGAACCTGGCACCGGATGAGTTCTCGAACCAGATGATCGGCGAGATCCGGTACTTCGAGGATGTGACGGAGATGATGCTTGCCGACGATATCGGCAACATCGAGAGCCTTCACGAGCTCGGTGCCCTCTACGCCCAGGCGATCGCCGACGAGGTGTATACGGGAACCTCTCTCGAGGCTGAACGATCGAAGCTCGAGCTTCGGGCTCAGTTCGAGCGTTCCATCTACGACGCACAGCGCGAGATGCAGCGCATGCAGGCGGAGCAGAACGACGCCCTCAAGCGTGCCAACGACCAGTTCCAGATCGACTACCCGGAGTTCGACGCGAATCGCGAGGCGATCACCGAGGCGACGTTCTTCGACATGATGAAGCAGCAAGGCATGTCGGCCGAGGACACGATGCAGTCGTGGGCCATGTACCAGGGTATCTACAACGACTACGGCGACCAGATCGCGACGCAGGCCGACTTCAACAAGTTCTTTCGCCGGGAGCTCAACGACCAGACGGTCGCGTTGCTGCACGAGGACATGGCAGGCCAGCTCCAATACCTGTGGGCCACGAATCCGGCCACGCTCGACCCCCTCTCCCCAACCTACGACGCTGACATGGCGCAGTACGAGGCGAGCATACGGGTGCGTGATTTCCTGGAGCGTCACGACCTTGCCGCTTCGATCTTCTACGACGACAACCCTTCGATGACACGCGACTTCCTCGGGATGCTGCGAGGCGCCGGGTTCTCCGATCGACAGGTCAGCGACTTCTACGAGAAGGGGATCGAGGCCGCGGAGCTCAACAACCTGAACCGCTACCAGGGAGCGGAGGCGAGGGCGACACGGCAGGCGTATCAGATCTCGAACCAGGTGGATGACAATTGGGAGGACATCTACTTCCAGGCCATGTCGATCCCCGTGGATTCACAGTACGTCCACAAGGATCCCACGTCACAGGCCGTCTTCCCCGTCGCCGGCCCGGAGGTCGCCTTCAACCAGTCGGGCAACGTCGCGACCTCTCGCGGCACGCCGGTCGTTTCGACGAAGCGTGGCACCGTCGTCCAGGTGGACTACACGCCACAGGACGGCCATTTCATCATCGTCAAGCATGCGGACGGAACCGGAGCGAAGTACGCCCATCTTGACGGTGCACCGAACTATCAGCCGGGCGGAGAGGTTCTGGGTGGCACCTCGATCGGGAGGGTGGGGAACAGCGGCTCCGCTTCGACCGATCCGTACGCTCTCTATTTCACCTATTGGGATAGGAACGGTGTCGAGGCTGATCCGTCGTCACTGTTCGGCGGTTACGGAGGCACGGGATGACAGGTCGTGACTTCAACGACAGGTATGTGCCGAACCGTAGGCAGGAGATGCGACGCTCCGGGAGCTCCGGTCGTTCCGGTGGGCTGACACCGCGCGACACCTCCTACATCATCACCCCGGAGGATGCGACGGAGAAGGCAACGTCGAACGTCTCCGACGCGACACGCCTCATTGGGCAGTACGGGGATCTCCTCTCAGCGTCGGAGACGGCTGACCTCGAGAACATCGTCGCGAGTGGCGGTGCCCCACCAGCGGATTTGAAGATGGGTGCGTTGCAGGCGTTCGGTCGGTTGGCCGAGACGTTCGATCGTCCCTTCCAGGTGATCAGGCACACCGCTGCCGGCATCGTCAGCCCCGAGTTGACACTCAACCCCCGGGACTACGCCGACATCATGGCCGGTAACGACGCGGCCCTCATAGAGCGGCACGGCGTCGATGCTGTTGGTAAGCACGGCGATACGGGCGGGTCGCAGATCCTCAAACTCCTGGGTGTCGAGGAGGCCGAGACGGGTGGCGGCAAGGCTGCACGGTTCGTCGGTGCGCTTGCGATCGAAGTTGCCCTCGATCCGATGACATGGTTCACGGGCGGGTTCTCAGGCGTTGGCAAGAAGGCTGCCCTCGAATCGCTCGAGAAGACGACGGGTGCCGCTGTTGCCTCCGCGGTGAAGAAGGTCAGCAGGGAAGGCGCGGAGGGGGTCCTCGAGTCGAAAGCTGACGACGCTGTTCGCGCGCTCGACGACATGATCGGCGAGGGGGCGACAGAGCTGGACCGGATGATGCTGCGTGACGGTACGCAGGAACTGCGGTCCCGCATCCAGCGGGGCGACGTTGCCGAACAGGTCGGTTACATCAAGGCTATCGAGATGACCCCGGAGGAGCAGGCGGCGAAGCTGCGTGGACTGTGGCTCGACGAGGTTGACCATTCGTTCGGTGTGAACCGGACGGGTGGAACGATCGAGGATGGCGTTGCGATCCCCGGTGCCAAATGGGGCCGCGTCACGAAGCAGCTCGATACCGCGACCGGCGAGATGGTGGACATGCCGTCACCGTTCAACATCCTTGCGAAGCGAGACGAGCAGCTCACCTGGTACGGGAAGATCCAGAACGAACTGTCCGACGTGATCGGCAACAAGAAGTTCAACAACCCGGACGGATACAAGACGTGGGACGCCTACCTCGATCATGTCAATGCCGGCAACGGCGACATCTGGACGACGGGTGGGATCACGTTCGGGTTCGGGAAGTGGCAGACGGAGGTTCCGTTCCTGACATCAGGGACCCGGGGCAAGATGGCGCAGGTAACGCGTCCGGTGCTCTCCAAGCTCCAGAAGGGCCCCGCGTATCAACGGTGGATCAAGTGGCGTCAGGGCTGGTCCCGTGAGGGAACCCAGATGCTGCTCGCCGCGAGGAGTCTCAGCGACGACGGTGCCTCCTACGCGGAGTGGCAGTTCGTGCGCTCCACCGCTGCGCTCACCGCCAACCATGTCGGCTTGATCTCGTCGCTCTACCGCGCTTCGGAACTGGACAGGGCCTACATCCACATGACGAAAGATCTCCTCAAGGGTGTTCCGAAGAAGGAGCGTGAGGCTGCGCTCGAGGGGATCGGTGCAGCGTTCTCCAACGCGATCGGAAGGAACGACCTCAAGCTCAACCTGGAGCATCTTCCGGACAACGTGCAAGCCCTGTTCACTCCCGAGGTGAGGGAAGCCTTCGACGTTGAGATCAGGGCCTACGCGGATCTCATTCACGATGCGTACACGCGCGCGCAGCAGGTCATCCCTGAGATCCGGGGGATGGGTACGAACCGTTCCGCGTACACGCCGGTCATAGGACGCGAGGGTATCGCCGACCAGATCGAGGAGATGTTCTTCGGCGGTTCATTCAGGATCGACGTGCAGGAACTCGTCGAGTCCTCGAGGGTTCGTACTGCGTACAAGGAAGGCAAGGGTGTCAACGCGAAGGTGCCGAAGGGTGTTGGCGGTGAAGGGGAGGATCTCGGCCAGTGGTTCGCGAGACTCACCGATTGGGGTCGGGCGAACGGCTACCTGGGTCCCGATGAGGTCTTCTACCTGGATCATCTCTATCACCTTGTCTCGTTGGCTGACAGTGGTGACGCGAAGGGGGCTGCTGCGACGTTGGGTGAGAAGGCGGCGACGAGGATGAGGACGTTCGTGGCTGGCGGTGCGTTGATCTACACCGAGATCGATCCGAAGACGGGCAAGCATGCGCTCGGTGTCGAACGGGCGTTCGGGGATCAGGCTCACTGGTCGCGACAGCTCGCCGGCCTCATGCACGCCATCAACGAAGTTCATGACCTTCGCTTCAAGCTCGACTTCGAGGATGTGCTCGAGACGAACCCGATGATCAAGATGAACACCTACCTGGGGCAACTCCAGGAGGTGGTGTTGCAGAAGGTCGCGCTCGCGGAGACGAAGAAGATGGGTCGTGCCGCCCGTGCCTCCCACCGTTGGGACGCCGGCCAGCTCATCGCTCTCGGTGCCGGCCACGACGGGTTCTACACCAGGCTTTCGATCTTCCTCGACCAGCTCGCCGACGTACACGGCGCTCTCGTTCACTACAGGGACGTGATCGGCACGCCGAAGGTGACGAAGATCGGTGGCTTCCAGTTCTACTTCCCTCGCCAGCTGACCGACAACTTGCAATTCACCCAGATCCGCGATCAATGGGACGAGAGGATCGGGAAGCTGGGCGGCTCGGCCACGGAGCGGCAGGGGAAGACGGCGAAGCGCGTCAAGCAGGTTCAGGGCGAGACGCCGGGCATGACGGAAGCGGAGGCTTTCGTCCATGTGCAGGCAGAGGTTGGGAAGGAAGTTGCCGAGCTCCACGAGCGCAGCGTCGCCACCGTGAGACGCCTCATCCGTGAAGCCTTCGAGGACACGGCTGAGGTGATCGAACGTCATCCGGAGACGGTGCCTCAGGAGGTGCTGATCAAGCTCAGCGCGGCGCACGATCAGGCCGTGCAGGACGCCTCAACGGAAGTGCATCGACTCGTCGGTGCCTACGTTTCGAAGGCGATGGGCGGTGAGGCTCCTCCGATGAGCGTCGTGGAGCTCACACCCGACGCGTTCAACGACGTGATCCAGGAGATCGTCGGGACGGGCAGCGCCGACGCGATGAGGCTCCAGGCCGACATGCTCAAGTCCTTCCACGAGTCGCTCTCCGCCCTCCACCCGACGAAGGCCCGGGCCGAGATGGAGGAGAAGCTGTACCGGAAGGCAGCGGAACTTCAAGCTGCGTTCGAGGGTGACGGCATCAAGATCGCCCCGACAGTCGAGCTGTGGGCCGGGTTCCAGGGCGGCGTGGATCGGGCCGCGCTGCGCGTTGCGTTCGAAGCGAAGATGGGTACGGGTGGGTTCGCCCCGACAGGGTTCCGCACCGACGAAGGCGTCGGCATCCCGGAGCTCATCGCCCAGGCCCAGGAGATGGGTGTGAGGGAGCTCGACGCTGCGACGTTCCGTGAGGTCTTCAAGCGTGAGCCGGGTGCGCGTGAGCTCGAGGGCTATGCGGCACGGACCGTCGTCAACATTGTGAAGACGGACGGCACCGTCGTCGTCTTCCCCGGTGCCGGTCGCGGCGGCAAGGGCGGCTGGGGTGACTCGGGGACGATCGGGACGATCGCATACGCGGCGAGAGGCCCGGCGAAGGACGGGAAGCTCCCGAAGGACTACTCGCTCGAGGACTTCCACGAGGACTTCTACGAAGCGGCGACAGGGCTGTGGCTTCCCCGCGAGGAAGCGGCCATGCACAAGCCGATCATCGTTGTCTCGTACCTCGAGGACGTGCTGGGTGCCGAGGGCAAGCTCAAGGGCCCAGCGGTGGTGTCTGAGGGCTCGTTCATCAACGACGAGCTGACTGCCTGGCTGCGACGCAACAACGTTCAGAGGGTCAACCTCGCCGGCCCACGGTTCCGCAAAGAGATCGAGCCGGAGTTCATCTCGGAGCGGCTCAGGTACGGGGCGACGATGAAGACGATGAGGGATCCGGTGACGGGTGAGCCGGTGCCGGCGACGGTGATCCACGTCAAGCCCCGGTACGAACCCGGCTTCGCGATCTCCCCGGAGCTGACCCCTGACCAGGCGGAGGAGATGTACTTCGGTGCGATCAGGCCGATCATGGGCATGCGTACACCCGAGCTGCGTCTGGGACGCATCCAGATCGAACTTGCCCGGGTGCAGCTCGCGATGCAGGGCGCCGAGGGTGGTGCCGCCGAGGCTCTGGGTAACGAAGCCGCGACGTACCGGCAGATAGCGGCCCTCATCGAGGAGGGAAAGATCACCGACGAGTGGCTCGTTCGCCGCCCGGTGCTCGTCCCGAACACGGAGCGTCCGTTGAACCTGGACGAGGCGATCGAAGCGACCCAGCTGATGCTGTCCGAGACGGACGGTATGGACGTGCAGAAGTGGGACATGACGATCGGCGAGATGAGCAAGTACTACAAGATCGATCCGTACGAGATGATGATGGCGAACCGTTCCGAGGCTTCGCTCCGTGGCAACCTCGCCACGGAGACTCTGGAGTCCGGAGCGCAACGCCCTCGTGCCCTCGAGTCCGTCTACAAGATCCTCGCCGAAGAGATCAGGAAGAAGAACCTGACCCGCAAAGCCATTCACGACGGCAAGCAGTTGGCTGCCGGCGTCAAAGAGGACAGCAAGGACTGGGTTCCCTTCTCTCCCGTCGTCTTCGACCAGAACGCCATCTCTGCCGTCATGGCGCAAGAGGTTAAGAACGCCGGTCACGCTCCCGGGTCGGCTGAGGCGATCGCTCTCGAGAGGGAGCTCGTCATCGACCGATACGTTGTCAAGTTCGGGCGGGACGAGTCCCTGTACGAGTACAGCAATAGGGTCGTTCTCGAGGGCACCAAGTTCCAGGGCTTGCAGCGTCCACCGATGCGTGAGATCAAGGACATCGACATCGATGGCGCCTGGCGTCTCATCTCCGTCTTCAACTCTGACGAGGTGCAGCAGGCCATCGTCAAGTCGGGTATCAACATCGACGACCTGCTCGGCGTGACGGACGACGAGCTGGTGCAGACGCCCGAGTTCCTCGACCGCATGTTCCAGGTCGTCCAGCAGCTCCAGAACCCTGACGCGCTCACCGACCCGTCCGCAGCGATCATCCTTCCCCGCCACCTCCAGCCCCGGCTTCCGGTCAACCGTTCAGAGATCGATTACCAGACAGTGCTGTGGGACCAGGCCGAGCTCGAGGCCGCGCACGCAGCGGACGGTGCCGAGAAGCGCCGGCTGCTCGCGGAGGCGTTCACGAACGGGACGGACCGTTACGAACGTGAGGTCCGCGAGGTCGCAGAGATGCACGGATGGTCCGACGCCCAGACTGCCCCGCTCGTTTCGTTGCCCGGCCCTGAGGGCGTGGTTACTCCCGGCTTGTGGCAACGGCTCATGGACAACCCTCCGACCGCCGCTGAGATCCGACGCATCGGGGCACAGTCAGCGACAGAGGCACGCATCGTCCGTTACGGGTCGATCGCGGAGGAAGTACTCGCCGACCTGTACGGGTCGGAGCAGACACCGAACGGTCGCGTCTACTACGCGATCGGTGAGGTCACGCAGCAGGCGGAGATCCCGCAGCCGAGACGCAGGCTCGAGCCGGCCGAGGTCACGGCGAAGATCGCTGCCATCGACCAGGCCACCGAGGACTACAAGACCCTGGTCGCGAAGCTACAGACCTTCGTTGAGTCCGGAGCATCGACGGGGGAAGCCGACAGATGGCTCGTCCAGGAGCTCGGCATTCCCATCGAGAACCTTCAGGCGGCACGCAGGCGCGGGCAGGAAGCGATAGATCCCCTCGACGACGGGGAGATCTCCACCTACTCGGCCGTTCTTGAAGAGTGGCTCACCCGGAAGCACCCCCAGCTCCTCGAGGACTACGGGGCGGGGAGAGATCTCGACTATCTCCCCGACTGGTTGCGGAAGAACCATCCGACACTCGTCGGCAACTTCGAGAACTGGCGGAAGCGTCGCAGCCTCGACCTGGAAGCGCAGACTCTCGCCGAGGAGGAAGGGCTCGCCGATCTCGGCCCGCAAGGGGCCTCCATCACCGGCTGGGATATGTGGATCGTGGACGCGTGGGAGGCGATGCAGCGTCGCAACGGCTTGCAAGAGCAGGAAGCGTTCGAGCTCCTTCACTTCTTCAAGGGCAAGTTCGGTGAAGATCCGGGCGTTGCGTCGGTCGCGAGGACACCGGATGAGCTCGCCGGGAGAGTGGATCCGGCAGCACCCTCACCGGGACACGACTTCGCGAAGGACCGGCTCGACGACAGCCAGCTGGACGAGGTGCTCGGCATCCAGGAAGGCATCGGCAGGGAGACGAGGGCGAGACGCGGGGATGACCTTGGCGTTGCTTATGATATTTCCGACGACAAGTTCATCGCCGAATCCGGCCAGGGCAAACTCGTCTCCGACTTCGACAAGCTCTACGTCCACGAGACTCTCGGCCCGGGCATCATCTTCCCCGCGGGTGGACGGATCCGAACGCCGGCACAGCGCATGCCGAAGAAGCACGTCTTCGAGACGGGCGATTACCGGCCGACGATGAGAGGCGAGGCGGATTACACGGCGAGGCCCGACGTGCCCGCCGCTACGGATATCGACGTGCCGACGACGGGAGCTGTCCGAAAGCCGGCAGCGAGAGGGGCCTACGGGGAGGAGCTTTACGAACGCACCGCACCGGACCTCCCCGACGTGCCCCAGGAACAGCTCGACGCCATGCCCGACATCGAGGGCAGAGGCCCGAGAACGGAACCCATCCCACAGAACCGTGAGATCTACCCGGAGGACCGTCCCCGCGAGATGTACGACCCGGAGCTAACGCCGGGACGTGGACAGTCCGAAGCGAACCTCGACTACATCGACCCGGAGACGGGCAGGCTTGAGTCCCGGCCCCAGATGGAAGCCAGGCCCGAGGCGCCGTGGGACAGGGAGAGAGTCGTCGTCGATGAAGGCGCGGGGCTCCGCGCCGAAGGCATCGACCTGGACAGGCTCACCGAAAGGGTCGTCAGGGTCATCGCATCCGAACGGGTCATGAACCGCGACGAGATGATCACCGAGCTCCGCCGCTACGCCGGGGAGATCTACAAGAACCGGGTCATGTTGACCATCCGCGACGGCTTCGAAGCTGTTCGCAACAACCCGGAGGCCGGCAGGCTCGCGCAGAGCCTCGGCGTGGACTGGCATCAGGGGGCGAAGCAGCTCCTCCAGTTCGAGAAGACCGGCAACCCCGCCCTCCTCGGTGACGACGCCTTCGGACTCATCGCTGTCGGCAACCTCGTTCGTCACGGGGCAGACGGCTACGGAGAACTCCTCGTCGATCAGGCCCACTACCTCACCAGGGAGCTCGAGGAGCTCGCCCGCACCGAGATCACCCGGCTCGCGAAGGCGAGAGGGATTGAATTGGAAGAGATGGGAGTGAGGGAAATAGCGGACGACAGTCTTACCGCCGCCGCTGCCTTTGTAACTGAAAGTGGAAAAGCAACGAAGGCTTCACTTCGCAAGAAGTTCGATCTGACGAACGGGCAGGCCGAACGGATGATGGAACAGCTCGAGGCCCAGGGCGTCGTCACTCCGAAGACCGCGAGCGGCCGGCGTTCGGTCGTTCCTGGTGGTGGTAGGCAAACGTCGCTGATGGGGGATCAGCCCACGTCGTTGATGGATCGCATGGGCGCGATGGGTGTCGGCCAGCCGGGGCATGTGCAGTTGTACCCGGACGAGCACATCATGATGAGGACGATCCTGGGTGAGGACACTCCTCACGTGTTGAGCCTGGAGAAGATCGAGGAGGTGCTCGAGCAGCGCAGGGGTGCGCTCGCTGCCGTCGAAGCCGAACTCGTCAAGTATCGGAAGGCGTCTGATGCTGCCCGTGCCGACAGGGTTGCCGCCGCTACGGGCCAGAAGGTCGTGAGGAAGGTCACGGGTGGCGAGATCGTCTCCGGCGTGACGACGTACCGTCAGCTCCGGGGCAACATCTTCAACAACCTCGAGCACGCCGACGCGATCGTTGTCACTACCAACGGGTACGTCGGGAGGAACGGTGCCGTGATGGGTGCCGGCATCGCGAAGACCGTGGCCGACGCACACCCGGAGATCAAGGCGAACCTGACCCGGCACCTCAAGGAGAACGGCAACGTCGTCGGTGTCATCGGCGAGATCGACGGCAAGCCTGTCATTGCCATGCCGGTGAAGCCTGCGTGGGGTACGGAACTCACGTCGTACAACGCTGCGAAAGAGAATCCGATCAAGCCGAATAAGGCTGGCCTCTACATGGGGTGGGCTACGAAGGCTGATCCTGCCTTGATCGAACAGTCAACACATGAACTCCTTGCCCTGGTCGAGGAGTTGGGGCTGTCGCATGTGATGATGCCCCGTCCGGGTGCCGGCGCTGGTGATCTGCCGTTCAAGAGGACGGGTGCGTGGCTGAACGGGATGCTGGACGAGCGGTTCATCATCGCCGATCAGAAGGGCCGGGTCTTCAACGACGCCCGCGAGGCCGTGAACGCTCCGATCACACAGACGGCATACGGTCGGAACATCGAAGGATGGATCAACACTGGTCGTCCCAGGTCGGACGGTGCGGTTGGTAAGCGCAGCGGCATGGACTTCGGGAATCCGTACCCGGTGAGTGATCCCGATGCGGTGGCGAAGTACCGGGAATATCTGTTGGACAAGGTGGCGAAGAACCAGGACTTCTCCGACGACGTGGCTGATCTCTCCGGGAAGAAGCTGCTCTGTCCCGGGGCGGCACGCTCACACACGAACGGGTGTCATACGAAGGTGCTTGCTGAGGTCGCTGACGATCTCGCTGCGAAGCGTGCTGTTCCTGAGTCGGGCGGCCAGGTCGTACAGATGCCTGACACGTTCAAGGATCTTCGGGACCAGCTTCCCCCCATGTCGGTGTCGCCTGAGTTGAAGAAGATCGACGCTGACCTCGCCCGGTTGAAGAAGCAGATGGACGCTGCGGGTGCCGATTCGAAGCAGAAGACCCAGGCGTTGAACGACATTCTGGAGAACAAGGCACCCGACGAGGCGGCACCGAAGAGGCCGGCGAAGC
>JAUXCV010000515.1 GCA_030618675.1 Acidimicrobiia bacterium
AACCCTGTCAGAGCCGTTGTCGCCCGCCCACCGCCGTCGGACCCGTGGCATTTCGAAACCGTCTCTGACCAGGGAGAACACGAAGAATGGCAACGCAATGACATCGGATTGACAGGGTCAGAGCGCACGATGGGAGGCTCGAATCGTGTCAGACCCCGATGGTACATTCGAAGAACGGACGCGAGAGCAGGAGAAGACCATGGGCGCCGTATCGAGAGTGACACATGAACCGGTCCGGGTTTTCCGGAGGCTCCATTTCCTGAGAGGATGGGGTCATGTCAAGTTCAAACAGGTATTCACCGGAGGTGCGGGAGCGGGCTGTTCGGCTCGTGTTCGAGCATCGTGACGAGTACGAGTCGGAGTGGGCGGCGATCACGTCGATCGCCACGAAGTTCGGGTGTTCGACTGAGACGCTACGGAACTGGGTCCGCAGAGCAGAGACGGATGAGGGTCTACGGCCTGGGGTGACGTCGAGCCAGCAGGAAGAACTCAGGACGTTGCGCCGTGAGGTCAAGGAGCTGCGGCGTGCGAATGAGATTCTTCGGAAGGCGTCAGCATATTTCGCCCAGGCGGAGCTCGACCGCCGACCGAGACGATGATTGAGTTCATCGACGAACACAAAGCCACATTTGGGGTCGAGCCGATCTGCGATGTCATCGAGATCGCCCCAGCTACCTACTACGACCGCAAGCGTCAGGAGAGGGAGCCCGAGAGGCGATCGGCTCGGGCGAAACGCGATGAGACGCTGCGGCCGGAGATCCAGCGGGTCTTCGACGACAACTACGGCGTCTATGGCGTCCGGAAGGTCTGGAAGCAACTGTTGAGGGAAGGCTTTGCGGCGGCGAAGTGCACAGTGCGGCGTCTGATGCGTCAGATGGGGCTCCAGGGTGCGACCCGGGGCAAAGCGTTCACGGTCACGACGATCCCAGACGACTTGTTGGCCCGACCCACGGACTTGGTGGAGCGGGACTTCACCGCCGATGCCCCGAACGAGCTATGGCTGGCGGATATCACGTATGTCAAGACGCAGGTCGGGTTCGTCTACGTCGCGTTCGTCACCGACGTCTACAGCCGATACATCGTCGGGTGGCGGGCATCTCGGTCGCTCGAGACCGGTCTCGCTCTCGACGCGTTGGAACAAGCGATCTGGGCCCGGCTCGACGGCGACCCGGACGGTCTCATCCATCACTCCGATCACGGGTCGCAGTATCTGTCGATCCGTTACACCGACCGGCTCCGAGATGCCGGCATCGAACCCTCAACAGGTTCAGTCGGGGACAGTTTCGATAACGCGATGGCAGAGACGATCAACGGCCTCTACAAGACCGAACTGATCCACCGGCGAGGACCATGGAAGGGACTCGACGACGTTGAATACGCCACGTTGGAATGGGTCGACTGGTTCAACCACCGACGCATCCTCGAACCGATCGGAGACATCCCACCAGCAGAATACGAAGCCAACTACTATCGAGACAACAGCCCAGCCGACACTGCTGGACTCAAACGAAACAGTCTCCGATAG
>JAUXCV010000088.1 GCA_030618675.1 Acidimicrobiia bacterium
TGCACCGACCGCGTCCGGACTCGCGGCAGTTCACGCGGCGCTGCTCGAGCATTACGCGACATGGGCAAAGCGCAGCCCAATAGAGTCTCTTGACGTTGACGTTGCGCTAGCAATTCATCCCAACGGACAGTATGTGATCGTGGAAACCGTCGATGCCAATTGGGATACCGGGCATCTTGCGCTGTACGACCTCGCCGATCAATCCGATGAGCCGATCTGGCGCGCCGACGTCAGCGGTGGTGATTCGCTCAACTTCGGGATCTTCACTACGTGGTTCGGTGACCAAGAGGTGATGGTTGCTTTCAATCACTATCCCGAAGCCGGGTCGGCAGTCGGTGGCAATGGGAGCGTCATGATTCTCGATATCGCCACCGGAGAAATATTGAAGACACATACATTCAGCGAATGTGTCTCAGGTGTTATTCCTGCAATCCCGACTCGCGGAAGGCTGAGCCCCATCGCTGTGGTTCTGGCGGAGTCTGACCCGGATTCTGGTGAGTGCGATCGCTACTCAGCCGACAGTGGAGTCCGCTATTTCCCCGGAGGCATCGAGTCGGAAGAGTCCATCGATCTGGTACTCCCCGCTCCTTTCCCCTTCTGGGGTCCTCCGATAACGGCGAGCGCGGATGGAAGGCTCGTTGCCTTCGGCAACAGCGACGCCATGTATGTCTTCGATGCCGCAACCGGAGAGCCACTGAACGAGTTCGAGGGCGACAAGATCACGATATCGTCAGGTGGAGATCGAGTTCTGATCATGCAGGATGGCTACACACAACTCGTGGAACGAGAAACTGGTGACGTCCTGAAGACCTTCCCCGGCGAGTTCTTTTGGAGTAGCTGGCGATTCTCGAACGATGATTCGAAGTTCGTCGCAGGCTCCTTCGATGGCGCAACCTACATATTCGATCTGGAGACAGGCGAAGAGTTGTATGAATTACGGGGGCAACACTACAACCCTGTCATCTCCGGCCTCACGGATGATCCGAGCAAGCTGCTGATCGCGTCTGGGGACACCAGCTTGGTGCTCGACCTCAGTAATCGCTCTGAAGTCGATCCACCGATCACCGACCTTCCCCGATTGATCGAGTCGAATGGCTACAACGGGCATCATGCAGCCGTGACTCTGGGTGGTGGCTTGATCTACGTTCCGTTCGGGGGGGATACGGGGTCCGGCTACCAGATCTACGACTACTCGAATGGCACGGTGGTGAGAGAAGCCAATGATGTCTGGCTCGTTGCCGAAATGAGTTCTGACGGGCAGTACGTTGTCGAGGTCCCTCTGCTCGAACCTGAGGCCGTCACACCGGACGGGGACGAAGCACCCCTGTACGGCCGGCTCCGCCTGGTCGACGCAGCGACCGGCGGTCTCGTTCGCGAATTCGAAACAACGTGCCCGTTCTACAGAACGGAAAACTGGCCCAATCCAATCGTCCCTCACGAATCCTGCGGTCTCGACCTGCTGCCCATGCCTCTTTCCGACGCCGAATTCTCTGCAGATGCATCCCGCCTGGGCGTGGATACCCATACCGGGACGCCACTCGTGTTCGATGTGACCACAGGATCCATCCTTCGGCGCGCCGAAATCGATCGCGTCCAATTTCCGTGGGCAGGAGTCATCGCGCTGTCACCAGATGGATCAAGCTTCTACTACGGATCAGGCACCGAGGGGACCTACAAGGTCACTGCAGTGAATGTCGACACAGGCGAGGAGATCGGCTCAGCGGACCAGATCAGTGCCAACTATGAGATCGTATTCTCGGAAGATGGCACCCAGATGTTTGTGGGGAACTGGTCGGGAATCATCTACGTTTACGACACCAAGACCTACCAGCTCGTTGACACGCTGACGAGAGCCCAGGGCGGCGGGATACTGGATGTCGCGCCAAATGGGAGCCTCGTTGCGACTGCGACTTTCGACAATATCGTGCGAGTCCAAACGCTTGATACACACGAATTAGCCATGGAAGTGCGACTCAATGGGAAGACCGAGAACATCGAGTGGCTCAATGGGAACCACCTCATGGTGATCTCAAGTAACGGCAGCGTGCTCGTCTTCACGATGGATACCGGCGAACTCCAGCAGGTTGTTCGATCGCGGTTGACAAGAGGCTTCACCGAAGAAGAGTGCGCCAGCTTCGACATCGATCCGTGCCCGACGCTCCAGGAGATCAGGAACGGCTAGGAGCGTGGGTCGGTATCGGTTGACCTTCTGTGTCAACCTTTCGTGACGGGTGCGGGTTGATTCGCGTTTGAGCCGGGTTCCGGTGTGCCCTGTGGCGGGGTTCTCCGTCTGGTCACGTTCCGGGGCAGGGTCGGGTGTCAGGTGGCTGTGGCCGGTGCCGTGTTGGCGGCGTTGGCGAGTTTGCGGAGGTTGTGGCAGATGGCGTGCAGTGTCCATTCGCCTTGAGCTCCGGCGATGCCTCGGAGGCGGAGATGTCCGGCGTGTTGCCGGACTTTCATCTGGCCGAAGACGGGTTCGACGATCGCTTTGCGTCTGGCGTAGTCGGTGCGCCCGGCCTTGGTACGCAGCCGGCGTGCCATCCGCTCACGCTGGGTTGCGTCTTTCGGGATCCGTCCCCTCGGCGTGTCGGGGACCCGTTCGTTACGCCGGATCCGCCCCGTCGCTACCAGAGCGCTGATCTCGGCGGCGGCGACCGCTTCGAGGTTGTCTTGTGAGCAGTAGCCCGCATCAGCAAGGAACATCTTGGGGGCAGCGTCGATACCAGCACCGTCGAGATTCTCTGTCGCAGCCGTAATCATGGGGAGAAGCTGTCCAACGTCGCCTGCCTGCTCGGTGATGTTCGCCGCTATGACGACTTGGGAGTATTCATCAACAACGGCTTGGGCGTTGTAGGCGTAGTGGAAACCGTCGTTGGTTTTCATCATCCGAGATTCCGGATCCGTGAAGCTGCGCTGCGCCCGATCAGCCGGCGTCGCCCCAGCGGCCGCTTCCGCCGCCGCCTCGGCAGCCCCGGTCTCGTCGGCGCCGTCCTTCTCAGCCCTCTCGGCTGCCTTGACAGCTGCCTTCTCCGCGGCTTCAGCCTCGATCGCTTCCTTCGCTGCACGCAACTTGACAAGACGGGACTCCTGGCGAGCCAGCTCGGGCGGGACCTCGTCGCCGCGTTTGTCTTCGCCGAACTCCTCATCCTCAGCAAGATCTGTCGCCTCTGCCTCGGCGAGGATCGCCGCGACCTCGGCCTCGAGCTGTTCAATCCTCGGTCCGAGACGCCCGTAGCTCATCGCCTTACGCCGAGAAGCAGACGCCCGCAGCTTCGTGCCGTCCAAAGCCACCCGACCAAGCTTGACGAGCCCCGCCTCTGAACACAGAACAAGGACCTGGATGAACAGATCATCCACAGCAGCCAGGTGACGGCGACGGAACCGGGCAATCGACCGATAATCCGGAGCGGTATTCGCCGAGAGCCAACGGAACGCCACATCGACGTGACAGCGGCGTTCCATCTCCCGAGACGACGTCACCCCCGTCGAATACGCATACAACAGGAGCTTCAACATCATCGTCGGGTCATACGGAGGAGCACCAGACGCTGAAACATACGAGTCATACACCGAAGAGAGATCCAACATCTCGTCAACGACGTCGGCGATGAACCGGGCCGTATGATCCTGCGGAAGCCAATCATCAAGCGACGGCGGCATCAGAAACGACTGATCAGGATCGTAGCGGCGGAACACCTTCGACCTGCCTGCCGGAACTCTCGCCGCCACAGGTTCATCGTCGTCGGCGACCTCGAAAAGGGCATCATCATCAGAGTCATAGGACATGCCCACATTCTCGCCGAACCGCCGCCAAATCGCGAGAACCAACCCCCGCGAAACACCCCCAGCCGATCACCTCACCAACAGATACTGACCCACGCTCCTAGGGCGTTTGTTCCGGGATGATGTGTGACCGGTCCGTACCAGGTTTGATGGTGATTCGTCTCATGGGTCTGCAATCAGGCTCTTGACCCGCTTTGGGAAGGATACGAGAGACCCCGGACGACACGATCCTCGCAGTCGTAGCCGCCACCGATCTTCCCGGAATGAACACCTGTAAACCGCAGATTCAAGGCCGTTGTGCGCTGCATGCGTGTGTCCTTGACAGATCCTTGACATCGGCTGCGTAGGTTCGAGAGCAATACGCTATGTGAACCGGAGGCAGAAGGAGAGAGGCTCATGCGAAGAACGCTCACGCTTCTTGCGACGGTCGCGATTCTGATTGGGTTGGTAGCAGCCCCGGCTTCTGCGGACACACCCACCGAGTACACGATTGAGTTGTACTTCGAAGAGGGCAGCTCCCCGCTTCCTCTGAACGATCCGTGTACCGGTGAGAGCATGGAGTATTTCGATATCCTGTTGGTGATCACCGAACATCAGGGACACTCGAACAACTTGGCTGGTATTGCAAAGGGATACGGAACGACAGGTTCCGGCTATGTCCTGTCGGGCAGCCCGGATCATCTCATGATCAAGGGTGATCTGGCAGATCCAGAACTCGTTGCGTCGACGTTCAGCGACATGTGGACCAATCCCGAGACCGGCGACAAGATGCACATGCAGAGCGTACTCGTGCTGAAGGATGGTGTCGTGCAAGTCGACAGGCTCAGCTCTACGTATGTCGGCGGCCCGACGATGGATCCGCTCCCCTAGACCAGCCAGCAGATATCGCAGTGATCATCGGGGGCTCTCGCTCTGCGAGCGAGAGCCCCCCGGCGCGGTGTGCACATCGGGCTGGGAGGGATGAAGTGTGTGGTGCCGATGCAGATTGCTGCCGGTTTCCCATATGGTCCGGTTCCGGACTGGTGACATTGCATCCACGTGATTCTGCCCAGTATCGCGTCTGGACTCGCGTCCACATCACGATCACATGACACCGAGAACTGCCGAGAAGAGACGCGAAACGATGAGAGGCGGAAACCCGTACTACACAGGGTCTATCGCCGTAGCGACTCGACGCTACAGGGGCGCGATGGGACACCCAGAAACCTTCGCACGACAGGGGCCACTGGTTCGATCCCAGTAGTGCACACGGACAATCGCTCAGTGTGGAGTCCAGGATTGGCCGACGAGCCCCTTGGAGGGAGCCGCAATCATGGAATCCGTTGCTGTCTCGGCCCCTCCCGGTAGTCCCAGGCTCGTGGCACAGGGGTTCCGCATGATCTCGGCTGATCCCGGGCCGCGGCTGGGCCGCGAGAGGTTGAGAAACGACGAGAACCGGTGCAAACCGGTCAGAGGCGAGAACCTATGTGCCGCATGGGATTCCGGTGTATTGCCAAGATAGCAAGCACCTCTGGCTTTGACTACGGATCAGGAGGTTCGGGGTTCGAGTCCCTCCGGGCGTGCCATCGGAATCCCTGTGAGAGCGGGGGTTCGTCACGTCGGGGGTCTCAGCGCCAGACAGAAGCGAGGCCTTGGGAGCCATGCTCGCGATTCGTGCGTTCAATTGTCACATCATCCGGGTGTCCTTTGGCTCGGTGGAGGCCACCACGGCCGGTGGTGCGGATGCGACGAGGTTGGTCGCCGATGTAGCAGTTGGACGCGTGACCCGACCATCCGATCCCGCCACAACGGCGCCGGCTCCCAGCTGATTAGTGGGCGAGCAAGCATTGGTGGGCTCCGTTCTCGCGGATCTGTCAGAACCCTTATGGACACAAACCCGCTGAGGGTTTCGACCCACTTGGCTTCCCTCCCAGTTCATCCCACGCGCCTCGAGCCGCGCTCACCGCACCGTCCGTTGGTTCTCTCAAGAACGAGCGGCGGACACGAGAGGTCCGGGTGCGTGTTCCTCAGGATGGCGGGCCATCGTGGAGGAGCATGGAGCGGCATGAGGAGTAATCTGCGCGAGACTCCTCATGCAGGGGACCAAGTCCGTCGTGGCGGCTCACGCGGACTGTAGAGATGTTGTTCGATGGAGAAGCGAAGCACGGGTTCGTAGGTTGAGGTGACTCAGAGTTGAGAGCGGTTGTCTGCACGCGATACGGTCCGCCGGAGGTTCTCCGGCTCGAGGAACTCGCGACTCCAGTTCCCCGAATGAACGAGGTGCGGATACGCGTCCTGGCGACTGACGTGACGTCGAGTGATTGCTACACCCGGGGGCTGAGGCTGAGTCCCGCGTACCGGATCCTGGCGCGGCTCGTACTCGGTTGGAACGCCCCCAGGCGACGGGTGCTCGGCATGGTGCTCTCTGGGGAGGTGGAATCGGTCGGAGCCGACGTCGGGACGTTTGAACCCGGCGACCGGGTGTTCGGCTTCAATCGACATCTCTTCGGGACCTATGCGCAGTATGTGTGCTGGCCAGAGGACGGACTTCTGGCCCTGCGACCGGCCAATCTCACCGACGAGGAGTCGGCGGCAATTCCCTACGGTGGCCTCCTCGCTCTCCACTTCCTTCGCAATGCTGGCGTTCGAGCGGGACAAAGCGTTCTCGTCTTTGGGGCATCCGGGGCCGTGGGCACGTCGGCCGTACAGCTTGCTCGACATCTCGGCGCGGAGGTAACGGGTGTCTGCAGTACCGCGAACGTGGAGCTCGTGGCATCTCTCGGCGCCACGAGAGTGGTCGACTACACCGTCGAGGACTTCGTTGACAGGGCGGAGCGCTATGACCTGATCTTCGACGCCGTGGGCAAGAACAAGAGCGCCAGTGCCCTTCGGCGGTGCAAGCAAGTGCTTGCTCCCGGCGGAGCCTGCATCTCGGTCGACGACGGGACACCGAA
>JAUXCV010000184.1 GCA_030618675.1 Acidimicrobiia bacterium
TGCCCGAGACATCAACCTGCTCGACAAGGCTCGTGCCTCGGACCATCTGTCCGAACTCGATGAGATCCAGCGAATGCTCCACCGCCTGAGGAATCGACCGATGCAGTAGACACATCCAGGAATCCTGCCCGGCCCGTGTCTCTCTACTCTCTACTCTCTACTCTCTACTTCTATCCAATGATCTCCATCACGTCTGTCTCGTCCGGGTCTTTCGGCGGGCGTCTTCGGGCCGCGGCCGTCAGGATGTCGTAGAGGAACGAGCCGAGGCTGAACGCGATTCCGGCGAACGCCGCAGTACCGAGCAACACGGCAACGACGTTCACGATCGTTGTCTGTCCCGGGATGTTCGTCGTCACAGCCCAGGCGATGAGGTAGGCCGCGCCGGCGCCCAGGACCGTCGGGGGAATGGCTCGTCCGGCGACCGCCAGTACCTTGCGCAGTCGGGCGCGCCCCTCGGCGCCGCGGTACCAGAGCAGAGCCAGCACCGTTGTGTAGAAGCCGAGCGAGAGCACGCTGGCAAGGGCGACACCGCGGATGCCGAACGCATCGGTCAGATAGAAGTAGAGAGGCACGGCGACAACCGTTGCGACCGTGCCGACGATCACCGGGGTCCACATCGACCGGCGTGCGTAAAAGGCTCGCGACAGGATCTGGAGAGCACCCCAGATCGGGATCGAGAAAGCGTAGAAAAACAGCGCCGCCGCGGTCGCCGAACTGTCGAAGACGTCGAAAGCGAAGCGTTCGAACAGGGCTCGCACGACGGGCAGGGCCAGGGCGGCGAGCAGGCCGGCTGAGGCGATCGACAGCACCAGCACCCAGCGCATCGCCTTGTCTACGGTGCGGTACATCGCCCGGATGTTCCCCTCGGCCCACAGGCGAGCGAGGAACGGGTACGCCGCGACGGCAGCTCCCTGAGCGATGATCCCGATCGGAACGAACATCGTGCGCCGGGCGTAGAGGAGATGCGTCTGCGCTCCGTCACCGACAAGATCACCGAACACCGACATGAACGACTCGTCGAGGGCGACGACCGTTTGGCCGATCATCAGGGGGATGGCCAACAGGACGTACTGCCCCACCGCGGTGTGCCACCATCCACCGCTGAAGTCGAGGCGCATCCCGACCCGGCGTGCACCCCACCACTGCACAGCGAGGTTGCCGATGAATGCCCCTGCAACGGCACCCCAGACGAAGCCTTCCGGATCCGCCGTGCCGGTCACCCAGGCGAAGATGATTCCACCGGCGATGATGCAGACGTTGTAGATGATCGGAGCGAGGGTCGGGATCGTGAAGACCCCCTTGGCATATTGCACCGAAGCGAACATGGCGCCGACGACGAACGCGAACTGTGCCGGCAAGACGATCCTCGTCAACCGAACCGTGTTCGAGATCTGGTCCGCGGTGAAATCGGGATAGATCGTGTCGATGATCCACGGCGTTGCGAACCAGGCACCGATGATCAATGCCGTGATCGCGATGGCCAGCCATCGAACGATCGAGGAGAAGCCCCGCCATCCTTCAGCCTCGTCATCATCGGCCAGATACTTGGAGAAGATAGGGATGAACGTGATCGTCAGGAATCCGCCGGCAAGGAGGTAGTTCGCGTAGTCGGGGATACGGAACGCGGCGACGTACTGGTCGGTGATGCCGTCGGCGCCGAGCATCCCGGCGAAGATGACCTCGCGCAGCACTCCGAGGACCCGGGAGATCAGAATCCCTCCGGAGACGATAAGGGCGGCGATGCCCATCCTGCCCGGTCTCAGGCGGTCCGTGGCGCGGCTCATGACACTCCGAGCGTAGAGCCTGGAGGCTCAGGAGCGTGGTTACTCACGCAAGATCGCGTCTGCGCAGCACGAGCGTGGTCCCAACGATCGAGATGATGAGGATGAGCATGGTCCTGAGCAGCGTCGATCCCAGGCCGGCCAGGTTGGCTATGCCGGTGTCGGTCAACTGGGACGCCACCTCTGCGGGGGCGAGACCGGAGAACGCCGACATGCCGAGGCGCCAGGGAGACAACGACGACAGGCCACTCAACGCGCTCACGACACCGTTTTCGAAGATCAAGACGAACGCCAGTCCGATGAGGACGGCTCGATCGGTGAAGAACCCGAGCGGCACGAAGATCGAGGCGTACACGATGCTCGCCACGACCCCGCCGACGACGAGGGGGATGACCAACCCCCAGGACCCGGTCTCAAGACCGTAGACGGCACCGACCGCTGCCGCTCCGAGCGCGTTCAGGGCTGATGCGACCGCTATGGCTCCGATGATCTTGGAGGTCGAGATGACCGACCGTGGGATCGGGCGGAGGACCAGGAACGACAACGTTCCGTCACGTCGCTCGTCACCGAGAGCCGACGCCGAGATGATCAACGCCACGATCGGGACGAGGAGCGGAAAGTACAGGCCGATGACCATCCCGATGAAGCGGTCGAGAGCGGCTTCATCGACCAGAGCCTGGGTGGTGAGGAGGAACACCAGCGCCGGCGCGAGCGCCGCGAGGCCAAAGATGATCGCCCGTCGGAATCCCAGGACCTGCCGGATCGTGGCCACGGTGATCGCAGATGCCGCCCTCATCGTTTGCGCACCAGATACCGGAACACGCTCTCGAGCGATGCGTCCTCAGGGCGGAAACTCGTGATTCGAGCGTCGACCTCGCGGGCGACCGCGGGCACTCGCTTGCCGAGCGCTGTGAGGTCTCCGGTCTCGACATGGAGGACGCCGTCTTCGACCGACACGCCGTGCACGAGCGATTCCTCGAGCAGGCGGGCGGCGAGAACACGTGTCCGATCCGTCTCGACCCGCACCCGGTACGGGATGTCGGACATGGCGCTGCGGATCGCCGCGACGTCTCCGGCGGCAGCGAGGCGACCATCGACGACAGCGATCACCCGGTCCGACATACGTTCGACCTCTTCGAGGATGTGAGATGAAACGATGATGGTTCGGCCTTCGTCTCCGAGGCGGCGGAACAGGCTGATGAGATGGAGTCGCTGCACCGGATCGGTGCCGTTGAGAGGTTCATCGAGAAGGAGGATCTGCGGATCGGACACGAGAGAGGCCGCGACCTTCGCTCGTTGCCTCATGCCTTTGGAGTACCCGGCGAGCTTGCGGTCGGCAGCGTCATCAAGAGCGACGGCGTCGATAGCACGCTCGGTCGCTGCATGGATGTCGGTGACCCCGGAGAGCGTGGCGGCGTATCGAACGTACTCGCGAGCGGTCATCGATGGATAGACCGCCGCTTCCTCGGGCACCAGACCGATGCTCGAATACACCGACGGCGATGTTCGGGGCCAGACGCCCAGGACCCGGATCGCGCCCTGCGACGGCCGGATCAGTCCGGTGAGCATTCGCAGCATCGTGGTCTTGCCTGCACCGTTCGGTCCCAGCAGACCGGTGACACCCGGCCCGAACGAGCAGGTGACGTTCGAAACGGCGACCTTCTGGCCGAACCACTTCGAGACGTCGTCGACCTCGATGGTGGGGGACTCGACGAGTGCGGGGTTCAAAGTCACATGATCCTCCGGTACCGCCATACGACGATCACTGAACACACGGCTGCGACGGCGAGAATCGTCACGAGCGAGACCCATGGGTCGAATCCGGTGCTCGCTACGACGAGATCGCTCGATCCGACCCGCCCGAAGATCCAGTCCCGAACGAAGGATGGATGCTCTCCGAACGCCAGCAGCGCCGCGAACCGGTGACCGGGCATGCTCGTTGCCTGTACGAGCGATGCGGCGAGCGCGGTGCCGATGATGAGGACGCCGAGGAAGATGCCGGTCGCTGCGGCCTTACGGGCCGCGATCGTGGAGATCAGCATCGCGAGCGGTGCGTAGGCGAGTGCGTACACAGCAGTAGCGGCGAGGATCTTGGGGATCTCAGCGGCGTTGGTTCCCAGAGCCGTGAAGATGCCGTCCGGCGACAGAGCAGCGAACCCGATGTACATGAGCACCTGGGGGATGAGCATGAAGCCGGCGACGACGGTGAGCAGCGACGCCATTCGCGCGCCGATGTAATCGTCGGGGCGTAGCGGCCGGGACGAGTAGACCGCCAGAACGCCCGATCGGCGGTCCGGGATCAGCAACTCGGGACCCGCGAGCGCCACGAACAACAGGACGATGAAGCCGGTGATCGAGAAGTACTCGGCGTGGCTCCCGAACGGCGATTGCGCATCGGGAGCGAAGGTGGAAAGGAGAAACGCGAACCCTACGAACACGATCGCAGGCGTCATGGCCAGGATGATCAGCATCCAGGGGAGGATCTTCGTCCGGGCCCGCCGACGG
>JAUXCV010000430.1 GCA_030618675.1 Acidimicrobiia bacterium
GAGACCAACGGGATCGAGATCGTCTTCGACGGCTCAGGGACGATCATCCCGGGTCAGGATCTGAAGCCGGTCGCAGACGGGATCGTGGCATCGGGTGCCAATCTCGTGTACGTCACGACAACACCGAGCACGTTCGCCGAAGTGTACGGCGGAGCCGTGGCCCAGGGCTTCGTGGCGAAGTGGTCCGGTTCGGGCCCGACCTACAACCCGGCCTTCCTGCTTTCGCCGATCGCCGACGCGATCCAGCGTGACTGGTACGGCACGTTCTACATGCAGCCGTGGGGCGGCGACTCGGCCGGCATGGCGTTGACCATGCAGCTCGTCGAAGCATCCGGTGCGGACATTCCGGCGAACGACTACGTCGGTCTCGGTGTCATCGAAGCGATGATCGTGCACGCTGCCCTCGAGGCGGCATACGCGAGTGGCGACATGACCCGTGCAGGGGTCCTGGCAGCGCTCAGGACGCTCGACAACGTGGACTTCCAGGGCGCAGCGCCCGCGGAGAACTACACGGGGAGCACGTCGGATCAGATCCAGCGTGCCGTCACGCTGTGGCGTCCGTCGGTGGCGAACCTCGAAGCCGGTGGCTCTGGTTCCGAGATCGTCGAAACCGACTTCGTCGGTCCGACGGCAGAAGCCTTCGATTTCACGGAGGCCTGCTACATGCTCGACGGCTAGGACGAACAACCGGGTGGCCGGGCCTCCGGGTCCGGCCACCCACCGACCAGCGAACGAAGGTAAGAGGAACGGATGCTCGAAGTCGCCAACCTGGAGGTCGTCTACAACGACGTCGTCCTTGTGCTGCGTGGCCTATCGCTGAACGTACCCGACGGCGAGATCATCGCCCTGTTGGGTGCGAACGGCGCGGGAAAGACGACGGCACTACGGGCCATCACGGGCATCCTCAGCGTTCACGAAGGCGACATCACGAAGGGATCCGTCACCTTCGACGGTGAACGCATCGACGGCAAGGATCCGTCGGCCATCGTACGGATGGGGATCGCGCAGGTGCTCGAAGGTCGGCGGATCTTTGCCGAGATGAGCGTCGACGACAACCTGCGCACCGGCGCCTTCACGAACTCAGATCGCGGTTCCGTTGCGGCGGCTCATGAGCGGGTCATGGACCTGTTCCCGGTGCTGCAGGGAAGGCGGAAGGACACGGCGGGATACTTGTCGGGCGGAGAGCAGCAGATGCTCGCGATCGGGCGGGCCCTCATGGCCGACCCGAAGCTCCTCATCCTCGACGAGCCGACGCTCGGACTTGCCCCGATGCTCGTGCAGCAGATCCGCGACATCATCGCCGATATCAACCGTCAGGGCATGTCGGTACTGCTCATCGAGCAGAACGCCAACATGGCACTGTCGATCGCGAACTACGGCTACATCATGGAGACCGGGAAGGTCGTGATGGACGGTGATCCGCAGAAGCTGCTCGGCGACGAAGACGTGAAGGAGTTCTACCTCGGGCTCCACAGCGAAGGGGAGCGCAAGTCGTTCCGTGACGTCAAGCACTACAAGCGGCGGAAGAGGTGGTTGTCGTGACGACACGCAGAACCGCTCTCCGTTTCGACCACGGCGCCGAACGTGGCGACTACGACCACCTCCTCGAATTCGAGGACGTGAGTCTCGCGTTCAAAGGGCTCAAAGCTCTCGACGATGTGAGCTTCCACGTCGACGACGGGGAACTCTTCGCAATCATCGGGCCGAACGGCGCCGGGAAGACATCCATCTTCAACTGCCTCAACGGCGTGTACAAGCCGCAGGAAGGCGCTATCCGATGGAAGGGTGAGGACATCCTGGGCCGGCGACCCGACCGGATCGCCGAACTCGGAGTCGCCCGCACGTTCCAGAACATCGAACTGTTCGCCCACATGACGGTGCTCGAGAACATCATGCTCGGCCGTCACGTTCGCACGAAGTCCTCCTGGTGGGATGGTGCGCTCT
>JAUXCV010000322.1 GCA_030618675.1 Acidimicrobiia bacterium
TTCCTTTCTGCCATGGATGCCGTTGGGTGGGAACCTGATAGCGACTCCCGTTCGTCGAACTGGTAGGAGCAGGGATGACATGAAGAGTCAGATTCTGATCGGGATGCTGGTGGCCTCGAGTCTCCTCGTGTCGTGCTCTGTGGAGCAGGACGAGGGCACGCCGATCACGGTGGCGGACGATGTGACCACATCCATCGACGAGTTCGTCGATCGACCTCCGGCAAACGATGACATCGGAGACTCCGGCGGAGTTCAGGGTTCCGACCACCCCGTCCCTGCTACTCGGCCCACGACAACCATGCCTCCCGCTCAAGAGCCCGACCAGTCCGAATCGGTCACAACGACGACTCCCGGTGACTCGATTGATGAGACGCCTGAGCTTCCGGTTCCGGGTGGTCCGTTGGTCCATCCCCGGGAGCCGGACTTCACCAAAACGACTCCTCCGCCTCGCGATTAGTCATGGAATGTAGAGAGGCTCCCGGATATCCGGGAGCCTCTCCTTGTTCGGTCCGACTCAGCAGAGCCGGATGTTCGTTTGTCTACTTGGACGGGCGCACCTGAACCTGCATGAAGCTGTTGTGAGCGCTGACGCTCTTCACGCGGATCTGCGTCCCCGTGCTCGGAACGATGACGCTCCCCATCGGATTCGCCGGGTCGTAGTAGCTGTTGTTGTCATCGAAGATCGGGACGGCCGGCTGACTGGCGTGGACGGACTCTTCACCGTGCCAGTGCAGAGTGATCGCATCCGTCGCATCCAACCCGAACGTCGAGTCATACGACTGGACCCTATTACGCCAGATGCCTCCATCGGCACGCTCCATCGGCGTTGGATGGGCATCGATCGGGAGCAGCAGACCGCCGCACCGACCGGCTCCGCAGTTGGCTCCGACGTTGTTGTTCGCGAAGGACGTGTCCCAGTAGCTAACGAGGAGTCCATCCTGGTACGGGAAGTGCTCCACCCAGTCACCCAGTCCAGGGACGCCGCCCCAACCGAAGTTGTAGGCGTTGGAGAGACCAGCGTCATAGCCGCGGTACTGCCGGAACTCGGCCACGTAGGCGTTGAAGAAGAAACCGCTCTCCTCGCCTGTGGTCCTCCGGAATCCCTCGAACGCCCAACCAGCATCGTCTTCAGCGCCATCAAGGGGAAGCCCCGTGATGGCGATGTTGTCGACCATGAACCCCGGTTCGACGGCCGCAACGTCGGTCCAGTAGCGGAACCCGAGAATCACGTCGCCCGTGTAGGCGGACAGGTCCGCCGTCAGATCAACCCAACCACCGGAGAAGCCGGTGATCCCATTGCCGAAGTTCTGACCGTTGGGATCGAAGTTCGTCGAGAGGTTGGTCTCCACGTTCTCCCACGTTGCGCCGTCGTCAGCGGACACGACGAGATACGCGTAGTCCCAATCGAGTTCGATCTGGACGTTGGCCTTGGCTGCAAGGGTCGAACCGGCGGCCAGATTGACCGACTTCGTCATCCAGTTGTCCAGGTCGTCGCCTGCACCGCTGTAGTAGAAGTAGTCACCCTGGTACGGATCGGCGATCTGCTCGGTGACTGCCTTGTCGGGAAGCACGACGAACAGGCCCTGGGCTTGTTTGGTCGTCGCTTCCGCCGGGCCGAGCTTGTGCTCGGACTTGGAGCCGGCGAACGCCACCTCGTAGTCGAGCCAGCCGAGCTGGAACTTCTCCCAGACGCCGAAGTGGTTCGGCTGCGAGCCGATGTCGAAGTCGTTCTGGCTGAGCCACGAGCCGGAGGACATGATCGTCCAGAATCCGGTCGAGTTCTCGCCCGTGTAGTCGTAGAGATCCGGCAGACCGAGATCGTGACCGAACTCGTGGGCAAACACACCGACGCCGCCGTTCTCCGGCTGGATCGTGTACTTGTTCAGCCACAAGGCGCTGTCACCGATCTGGATACCGCCGACAAGGAATTCCGGGGATGGTCCCTCGACGCCGATGCCGTTGGAGTATGCGAACCAACTGTGGCTCCAGATGGCGCAGTCGCCGAGAGCACCGCCGCCGGCTTCGTTGCCTTCACCGGCGTGCACGAACTGCATGTGATCGATGTAGCCGTCCGGCTCATCGAAGTTACCGTCACCGTCCCAGTCGTATCGATCCCAGACATCGAAATCGGCCAGGTAGGCATTGATCTCATCGTCACTCATGCCCGCCGCGATCTGCTGGTTGTACCAGTCCTCGGTCGTGTCGATCAGGAACTGCCAGACGGCCGGGCCGCCGAGATCATCGTCGTAGGTGCAGGCGTCGTTTGGAGCGAGTGCCCAGTCGGTCACATCTCCGTAGACGGTGTACCGATTCGACGACTGCTCGATGTAGTAGTCGCGCATGGAGTTGTCGTCCTCTTGGAACAACAGATCCAGGAAGTAGTCGCGATTGAAGTCCTCAGTCCAGATCGTCGTGTTGTTCACAGAGCGATCCGGTTCGGCGATGTTGTTGTGGGGGAAGTCGCCGAATTCACCGATCACCGTCCAGACGGGATCCTCGCCTTCTCGCTCCAGTTCCACGTACTGACCGCGCGCAACTTCGTGTGTCTTGCCGTAGGCCTTTCCGTTGAGCTGAGCCTCCATGGCCGTCGCTCTGAGTTCTCCCTGTGCCTTGCTGAGCGGGTC